>JBEKVL010000800.1:0-3274 GCA_049514055.1 Tepidisphaeraceae bacterium
TGCTTGAGAATCTGAAACGCGGCGGCCAGAGGTTCGACGAAGACGGCCTGGTCGTTGTCCACGCTGTCGGGGATGAGGTGCAGATTGGTGGCGGGGAGACGGACGTGATCGGCGAAGGCGCCGTTGTGGTTCTGGATTCCGAGCACGCTCCGGTTGCGGCAGTGCGAGGAGAGGCCGGCCATGCAGAGGTCGCAGCGGCCGCAGATGATGTTGATCTCGCCGCAGACGCGTTTGCCGACGAGTTTCTTGTCGGGGGAGTCGAGGACCTGGCCGACGAATTCGTGGCCGAGGATGCCTTTGAAGGCCATGTAGCCCTTGCAGATTTCCAGGTCAGTGGAGCAGATGCCGGCTTCAATGACGCGGATGAGGGTGTCGCCCTCGGCGGGGGGCGGTTCCGGGCTACGCGTGTCAAAAGACAGGGAATTTGTGAAGCGAAGAGATCGCATGGATTTGAAACACAGAGATCTCACAGAGACGGTCTTGGTCTGCTCGGGCAATCCCGGTAATCCGGCGGTCTGGTTGACGCAAGCACGGGCGAGACGCCCGTGCCACAAAATTCTCGGCCCATATTCGCAACCTTCGTGAGTCTTCGTGGGAAGGACTCATCCGAACGGTTTCTCCGACTTACTGATATGCTGCAGCCAGGCGGCCTGGTCGTAGGCGTAGTCCTTGCCGGTCATCAGCTTGAGGGTCCAGCGGGCCTGCCAAGCGAGGCCGAAATTGCGATCGCGCAGCAGGCTCACGATCGCCTGGGCCGCCTCGGCCTTCTTGTAGTGCCGCAGGGCATCGACGGCGGCGATGCGAACGTCGATGTTCTCCTCGGCGTTCTGGAGGTGCTTGATAAGCGGCTCCATCGCTTTGGGATCCGGCATGTTGGCCAGCGCCTTGGCGGCCTCGAGTCGCACCAGCTCGTGCTTGTCTTCCAGGGCCTTGATATAGAGCGGCGTCTGGTCGGCGCAACGCGCCCGATTGAGGGCGCGCAGGGCAATCGACCGCACCAGGTGCTCCTCGTCGGACTTGACCATTTCCACGTAGTACTTGGTGTAAGGTTCCTCGCGGCCCCAGGTGCGCTTGGAGAGGTACATCACCGCCTGGCGACGCCGATCCGGGTTGGCCGGGTTCAGCAGTTCCTTGGCGGCGTTGAACGGGGAGTCGTTGGTGATCCAGTAGTAAATGCGGACGAAGGAGTCCCACAGGCCGCTGTTGAGCTTGTCCAGGGGCGACCAGCCTCCGGTCGCCTCGCGTTGGGTTTCGGACCTGGCCCGCTCGGCGTCGACCGCCAGGGCCTGCCTCCAGAGCTGGTCGTTAAACGGCTCCTGGGCGCGAATATCGGGCTTCTCCCTGGAGCAGCCGGCGAGCAGCATTCCCGCCAACAGAACGGCGTAGTTGATTCGACGCATAGCTTCCCGGTTCTGGGGACCGCGCAAAGGCAAACGCCCGGCGCCGTCCGGTCTTCTTGCGACCGCGATGTCCGAGCAGGTGTTACGCAGGCCACGCAGAACCGGCCGCCAAGGCGTGCAGTTCGTCGGGCGACACCCACGTCGGAGCATCCAGCTCCAACCCGAGGAACCGCCTGGCCAGACCCGCAAACCGCGGCGAATCGTCGGTGACAAAGCTCTTCAGCCACCCTCGTTCGCCGTCGGCTTCGCGGTCCAGTTCGGCGGCCCGCAGACGTTGGCGCACATCTTCGGCGCATTTGTCCGCGGAGTCAATCACCCGAACGCCATCCCCCACAATTCGTTGTATCAGTTCCCGGTAAACCGGATAGTGCGTACAGCCAAGAACCAGCGAGTGGATACCCCGCTTGAGCATCGGCCGAAGGTACTGCTCGAGGGCCAGCCGCACCAGCGGATCATCATCGCCACGGCCTTCCTCGACAATCGGGGCGAGCAAGGGTGTGGCCTGGCACACCAGCCTCGCATCCGGCCGCAAGGCCAGAATCGCCCGCTCGTAGGCCGCCGAGCGGATGGTGCCCTCGGTGCCAATGACGCCGATGACCGGTGCAGCGCCCGGCCCGCAGGCCTCGACCGCGGCCCTGGCCCCGGGCTCAACGACGCCGCCGATCGACAGATGCGGGAATTCCTCGCGAATCGTCCCCAGGCTCATGGCAGTGGCGGTGTTACAGGCAATGACGATGTATTTTGGCGCGTGGCCGGCGAGATAGGTGATGATCTGCCGGACGAAGCCTGTAACCGTTGCGGCCGACTTCGAACCGTAGGGCACATGCGCGGTATCGCCGAAGTAGAGGATATCGTCGTGCGGCAGAACGCGGCGTAAAGCCCGCACGACCGTCAGACCGCCCAAACCAGAATCCAGGACCACGATCGGTGAAGATGCGTACAGCATTCAGTCTCAGGCTTCCCGGGGAAACAGATTCCTCGGTGTGTGATATCGGCAGGCGGATTCCGGCCGCTTGACTTTTCCACAAGACAATGCACACTAATGACTTGCACACGGGGCAGGAGGGTTTTTTTCTGCGCACGGAGGTTCTCAGATGAGTTCCGCACTGGCCGGTAAACGCGTCCTTCTGGTTGACGACGACAACGACATCCTCGTGTCGATGCAGGCGGCGTTCGAGCCCACCGGGGCGGTGATCGAACTGGCCAACAACGGCAACAAGGCCGTCGAGATGGCCGAGAAGAATCCGCCCGACGTGGTCGTGCTGGACATGATGCTCCCCGGCCGCAGCGGTTTTCTGGTGCTGGAGAAGGTCCGGTCCAAACTGGGCCGGAACCAGAAGCCGTTCGTGATCATGATCACCGGCAACCCGGGCAAAAGGCACCAGATGTACGCCGAATCACTGGGCGTGTCCGAGTATTTCCAGAAGCCCGTGAAACTGGACAAGCTGGTGGCGACGGCCGAGCGGCTGGTCAGCCAGCCAGCGGCGCCAACATCGTCGAAGTAATCAGGTGTGAGTCATCGAGAACGTGTCCGAAGTGGGTTGCCCGCTACCGGTGGTGCTTTTATACTTACCGGTCGCGGTGCCGCATCCGGCCGCGAAAGTGCACGAGAGGGTGATGGGCTTGGTTCCCGTGATCTTGCAGGTCAGCGTGCGCTTGGTCTTGTCGGAGAATTGCGGCATGATACGCAGCATCTGACATCGGCGGCGGAGGTCCGGGTTCATCCCCCAGGGCCATCGCATTTGGCCCTAACTACTCACATTCCGCACCCCCTTTTCGAAGTTATAACCCCTGGAAAAACAAGGGTTTATGCGAAATGTACCTTCGGAGGCATCTTTGACAAACCGAGCATCGGCGGCCGGTCTCTCGTCAGT
>JBEKVL010000801.1:0-3273 GCA_049514055.1 Tepidisphaeraceae bacterium
TCGCTGAAGTGGGATCCGCAGACCGAGCGGTTTGTCGATGACGCCGAAGCCAACCGGCTGCTCTCCCTCCCCTGCCGCGCCCCCTGGAGTCTGGCATGAGTTTGGACATTGCGACACATCTCGCTCTGTCGATCCTCCGCAGGGTCCGCTTCAGCGGACGCGGAGATGCGCCGGCACGCAGCCCCGCGTCCGCTGAAGCGGACCCCGCGCTGCTGCACATTGAATATGGTGGCACGGGCTTTCAGCCGTGGTGTCGGTACTCCGACACAGCGCCCAGTTCCCTGGAAACCAATCATGACGACCACAAACCGACACCTGACGACAATGCTTCTCGCCGCCTTCCTCCTCCTGCCGGTCACCATCGCCCGGGCCGCCGAGGATGAAGCCCGCCTCTGCGAACTGCTCCAATCCCCCCGGACCCCGCCGGAACAAAAGGACCAGATTTGCCAGAAGCTGCGGATCGCCGGCACAGCCCGCTGCGTGCCTGCGCTGGCGATGTTGCTGGCCGACCCGGCCCTCTCGCAGTCGGCCCGCCTGGCCCTCGAGCCGATGCTCGCACACGAGGCCGGCCAGGCGCTGCGCGATGCACTGCCCAAGACCACCGGCGTCACCCGCGCCGGGATCATCGACTCGCTCGGCCAGCGCCGCGAACCCGAATCCATCGCCGCCATCGCCCCCCTGCTCAAGGACCCAGACGCCCTCACCGCCGCCGCAGCCGCCAGGTCGCTCGGCAACGTCGGCGGCCCCCAGGCCATCGAATCCCTTCGCTCCGCCCGCTCCGCGGCCTCACCTGCTCTGCAAGCGACACTTGCCTCAGCCCTGCTGAATTGCGCCGACAGCCTGCTCGCCACCGGCGACACCAGCGGCGCAGCGGCCATCTTTAAGGAACTTTACGACCCCGCGCCGAACGCGGCCATCAAAGGCGCAGCCTATCGTGGCCTGGTGCTGACCAGCGGCGACGCCGCAACAGCCATGATCGTCAGGACCCTCGAAGCCAACGACCCCGTCACGGTCAAGATCGCCCTGCAACTGGTCCGCGACATCAAGGGCGAACCGGCCACGCGGGCCTTCGCCGAGCTGCTTCCCAAGTTGCAGCCCAAGGCGCAAATCGCCCTGCTGGCCGAATTGCAGCAGCGCGGCGACAGAGCCGCCGCCCCGGCCATCGCCGCCTTTGCAAAAACGGCATCCGTCCCCGTAAAGCCCGCAGCACTAACTGCCCTCGGCGCGCTCGGTGACGCATCGCACGCCCTGTTCCTCGTTGACATCGCCGCCAGGGGCGACTCGCCCGCCGACCAGGACGCCGCCCGCCAGGCCCTGGCCCTGCTCCGCGATCCCAAACTCGGCGAAACCCTCGTCGTGAGCCTCGCCACCGCCAGCCCCGGCGTGCAAGGCGAGATCGTCCGAACCCTCGGCCAGCGCCAGGACTCGGCCGCCGTCCCCACGCTGCTCACCATGGCCGCCGGCACCGATCCCGCCACGCGCCTGCTCGCCCTGCAATCCCTCTCCATGCTCGCCACCGCCGAAGACCACAAAGCCATCGCCCGGCTCGTCATGGCCGCACCAAACCAACCCGAACGCGACGCGGCGGAACGCGCCCTGCTGGCCGCCTGCCTGCGCAGCGACAAGCCCCAGGACGCAGCGCCCGATCTGCTGGAATGCCTCCAGCAGGCCAAATCCGCCACGGATGGCGTGGCGGCGCGGGCGGCCCTGCTGCGTGTGGTCGGCCGCCTGGGCGGCGAGGCCTCGCTCGAAGCGCTGCGGGCCGCCCTGGCCGATGCCGACGCCTCCATCCAGGAAGCCGCACTGCGAACCATGGCCGAGTATTCCGGCCTGGGAGCGGCCGGCGACCTGCTCAAACTGTCCACCGACCCCCGAGGTTCCGTCGCCCAGCGCGTCGTCGCCCTGCGCGGCTACTGGCGGCTGGTCGCGGCGGCCCACGATCGCCCCGCCACGGAGCGCTGGGACATGATCCAGGCCGGCATGAAGGCATCAGAGCGCCCCGAGGACAAACGCCTGGGTCTGGCCGAGTTGGCCAAGCTCCCGCACCCCGCCGCCCTCAAATTCGCCCAGTCTCTCTGCGCCGATCGAGCCATCGGCGGCGAGGCCGAAACCGCCTGCGTCCGCATCGCCGCCGCGCTCCTGTCCACAGGCGCGCCCGAGGCCCAGGCGGCCCTTCGCAACCTCGAGCAGAACAGCAAGAACTCCACCGTCCGCGACGAAGCGGCCCAGGCCCTGGACACCCTCAACCGGTTTGCCGGCTACATCACCACCTGGTCCGTCTCCGGCCCCTATCGCCAGGCCGGCAAACAATGCCAGGAACTCTTTGACATCGCGTTCGCCCCCGAAAACGCGGCCGAAAAGGCCGTCTGGAAACCGCTGGCTCCCCCGGCCGATCCGGCCCTCTTCTGGCAGGCCGACCTGCTCCCCACCGCCGGCGGCGATCAGTGCGTCGTCTACGTCCGTAGTCGAGTCTACTGCCCCAAGGCCCAGCCCGTGCGCCTGGAGATCGGCAGCGACGACGGCAACAAGATCTGGATCAACGGGGCCCTGGTGCATGCCAACAACGTCATGCGGCCGATTGCCCCCGCCGACGACAGGGCCAAGGCCGAACTCAAGGAAGGCTGGAACAACTTTCTGGTGAAGGTCACCCAGAACAACATGGGCTGCGCCGTCTGCATCCGCATCCTCGGCAACGACGGCAAACTCATCGACGGCCTCCGCTTCGACGCCGAGGTTCCGGCCGGGAAATAGCTCGCCGAGTTCCGCAGGGGGCGGCACATGTGAACCCACGACGTAAGTCGTGGGCAAATAATGACGGAATGAGTCAACAGCCCCGGAGGGGCGGCACAATGCAGCCCCTGGCGCAAGCCATGGGTGGAAGCACACGCAACAGATCTCCTCAGCCCCGTAGGGGCGACACAAATCTTGTCGCCCCTACGGGGCTTGGGATGACTACGATTATTGACACCCATGGCTTGCGCCATGGGCCAATGTGTATCGCCCCTCCGGGGCTGGAAGCGGCCGACCCGACATGTGCAACACTTCCGTCCCTCCGCATTCTGCATTCCGCATTCCGTTTTCCGCTTTCACCATTTTGCACTTCTCATTTTGCATTTGCATTGCTCATTCCGCCCTTTTCCCTTCTTCCTTCTCCCTTTTTCCTTGAGCGCTCCCCGCCAGCCGCACCTCTCCCCCTGCGATCAATCGCTCGTCCGGATTGGCGATCACCATCTGCTCGATCTTCAACCCGTCGAGAATCTCGATCTGGTTCCC
>JBEKVL010000802.1:0-3268 GCA_049514055.1 Tepidisphaeraceae bacterium
CACCGTCGCACACCAGGATCAGCCGGCCGTCGCACTGAAGAACGAAACCGATCCGGGATCGTCAACGTAGTACATGGCGGCGGAATGGCCTCTCCACGAGCACGGGCAAGCGTATTTGTACTCGCCCATGCCACCCCGGCTCTGGGGAGGGATCTCAGCCGTCGTGCCCTGGAGTTGTCGGGCGTCGGTCGCCCCGCGATCATTCGGAGTTCAGCCTTCGAACGGTCTTGTTTTCACCAAGCCCGCCTGAAGGTCGAACTCCGAACGTGAAACCATGCCCACCACCAGGCTCAACCTCTTCACCAACCACAGCCGCTCCTGGCAAGGTGGCCAATACGTCTACCCCGTCATCTCCCGCCGCAGCAAGGGCCTGTCCGTCGGCGTTAACCTCAACCCCGACAAGGTCTGCAACTTCGACTGCATCTACTGCTGCGTCGACCGCTCCAAACCCCCGACCACCACTGAAGTTGACATGCGCCGGCTTCGTGCGGAACTCGATCACGCCTTGATTTTCTGCGCCACTGGCGAGATCTTCCATAGACCCCCGTTCGACCAGACCCCGCCGGATCTCCGTCACATTAACGACGTCGCTTTCAGCGGCGACGGTGAACCAACCAGCTTCCCCCAGTTCCCCGACGCCTGCCGTCTGGCGGCCGATCTGCTGGCCAGACACGCCCTCAGGCACACGAAGATCGTCGTCATCACCAACGCCACGCTCCTGCACCGCCCCGCCGTCACCGCCGCCCTGGAGTTCCTCGACACCCACAACGGCGAGATCTGGGCCAAACTCGATGCCGGCACCGAAGCCTACTACCGGCTGGTCGACCGCACCTCGATCCCGCTCCGGCGCGTGCTCGACAACATCGCCGCCGCCGGAATCCGCCGGCCAATCGTCATCCAGTCGCTCTTCATGCGCATCCACGACCAGCCCCCACCCGACGACGAGATCGCCGCCTATCTCGAGCGCCTGCGCACCCTCACTGCCAACGGCTGCCGCATCAAACTCGTCCAGGTCTACACCACCGCCCGCTGGACGACTGAATCCTACGTCACGCCGTTGGCCGACACCGAGGTGGACGCCATCGTCGCCACAGTAACCGCCCTCGGCATCCCGGCCGAGGGCTTCTATGGCCCCGCGTGAGTTGGAAACCCACGCGCGCATCCGAGATGCAGCCCCACAGGGGCACTCCAAGCCAGCCCAAGGCACCGCCTCGGGTTCAGAGGCACCACGATTTCAAGCCCTGAAAGGGCGACACACGCCGCCAAGAATCGCCGGCATTGGCCTTGATCTTCGTCGCGTCGTTGCGTGAGAAACTCGCAATCACGCGATGAAACACGAGCCCGTCGTAAAAGCCTTCGCGGGCGAGAAACACGAAGTTACCTGCTGCTAACCCTTCTTCGCCGGGGCCGGCGGCCCGCTTTCACCCTGCGAATGTGTCTGCTGATAGATCAGCCCCAGCAGCACGGGAACGCCCACCGCGATCGGAAGCATGAGCGGCTGCGAAGTCAACGACGTGGACACCTTCTGCGCCATCTCGGGGTACTTGAACGCCAGCCCCAGCAGGCCCATCACCACCATGATCGCCCCCTGCAAACTCGTGTACATGATGATCGACGCCCGGAACAGGATGAATGAGAACAGCCCGAAACCGACCAGCCCGGTCAACGCCCCCGCCCAGGCGTACGCGGGATCGAGGTCGGCCGCCATCCACACGGACGCGCCGAGAACAGCGCCGACCAGTCCGCCGATGACCGCGACCGCCCACTTCATCAGCGGCCACGTCGTAATGCCCGCGATGGCGGCCCCGATGAGCCCTCCGGCCAGCGGATAGGTGGCATAACGCGAACCCACGATGACCCCGATGTAGGCGCCGATGAGCACGGCATTCAGAAGAATGAGCCCGCGGAACATCTTCCAGCCGTACATCAGGTAGACGACGCCGGCGAGCATGATCAGGATGGCCGATCCGGTGCTCACCTGATGGCACCAGGTCAGAAAGTCCTGCTGGACCGGGAACCGCGTAATGGGCTCGAAGTCCAACGGCGACGGGGCCGCGGCGGTTGTGTTTGCAGCAGCGGCGGCGGTTTTTGCAAGAAGCAGCATCATAGTTGTTCTCTGCGTTGAAGAACCTCTCTGCTATTGGACGGGCGGGGCGGAGTTCGCCTCCACGTTCATCCGCGGTGCCGTGCGCCACTGAACGATGGCGCCGAAAGTCACCATGCCGAGAATCAGGGCCGATTGCGCGACCGCCCGCGTCGGCAACACGCTCAACATCTCCGGGCGAAGCAAATGCATCGTCGTCGGTCCCAGAACCGACAGCAGCGTGACGCCCAGCAGCGAGTAGAACAGGTACATCGCCGGCCGCGGCAGCAGCGCCGCCACCACCAGCCCGCCCATGGTCGCGATTCCCGCCGCCAGCGGCAGCGTCCGGTGCAACTCGGGACAGATCCCCCGGCCAACCTCCATCAGATAGGGCAGCAGGCCCATCGGGGCGGCCTCGACAGGAATCGTGATCGCCTGCCCGGGATATGCCACAATGACCGCATAACACGCCCACAGCGCCGCCAGCACCCCCAGCCCCGCACCAACCCACAACCGATGAAAAACATATCCGATTATCCCCAGCACGATCGCCACGGCGACAGCGCTGCCCCATGCGCGAATGCCAAGGGCCGCCCAGCCCGGAAGCCTCAGCCCGATGACAACTCCGGCACAAACACAAACGATGGACACCAGCGGCCGAGAGAACCGCGCACCGGCGAGCCAGAGAAGACCGCCCACCACCACCCCAGCCACGGCGAGCAGCCACAGGCCCGAGGCGGCATCCGGCGGCATTGCCTGCAAGACCTCACAAAGCATGGGTCCAATCCTTCCTTTCAACATTATCGGCCGACGGAACCGAATCAGTGCAGAATTCGGCCGGGGGGATCAGGGATCGGGGTTCGGAGTTCAGCCAAGACCTGAGTTACGGTTCAAATCCGGGCAACACATCACCAGGAGCACCCAGCCACCCGGTCCCGGTATTTCCTGAACCCTGAACCCTCACTTCCGAACTGTACCCAAAAAAGGAACACGGGCCGATCGACCCGTGTTCCTGTGTTTCAGTTGCGAGTACCCGTCTCAATCGCGCGGCAGGGTTGCCGTCGTGCCGGCCGGCGTCCGCGGCGTGGTCACGTGCTGGACGGGCTGCACCTGCGGCACTGGCGGGCTGATGCCCGGATCGGCCGCCTCGTAGGCCGGCAGCGGGGTTACGCCCAGGCGGGTGAG
>JBEKVL010000803.1:0-3263 GCA_049514055.1 Tepidisphaeraceae bacterium
GGAATGCGCAGGTCGGCCTCCGAAGGCCCGGCGGCCGACGCCGCTCCGCCGCCGGATGTGACAAGACTGGCATGTTCAGGACGAACGTGCGTCGCAAGATACTGGTAGGCCGTCCGATTCTTGATGTTCAGCAGCACGCACCAGATGAAGTTGGTGGTGAAGCCGCCCAGCAGCACGATGCACAGGCGGGGAAGTCCCTGCCAGAGCTGATGCTTGGAGTGAATTTCAACATAGTTTGCCCCGGCCAGCACGGTGGCCACGGCGACTTGCTTGACGGTGAAATCCTTCAGCCCACCAATGGTCTGCACGTCCTCGGTCTTGCTTGCGATCGAATTCAAGTCACCGGCATATTTCGCGACCTGTAAAGCCAGCGGGCTCTTCGCGGCCGCCAGGGCGCTCTGTTGTGCCGCAATGGCTGCTTGTGCCTCCTTCAGATCCTTTTCCACTTCGGCGATCTTGTCGGCTTTGCCGGAGGAATCCTTCTTCAGCATGTCGAGCTTGGCCTGGAGCACCACCGGCCGCTCAACGGCCTCGACGATCCCCGACAAGGTGGGCTTCTCCTTCGCGGCTTTCGCATCGGCCCCGAAGAAACCGGCCGCCTTCAGTTCTTCCGCCAGCTTCGATGCCTGCTCCGGATCGACGGGAGGCACGTTGGCAATGGTCTTGCCGGCGTGTTTGGCCGAGGCGATATAGTCGGCCTTGAGCGTCAGATGCGCCATGGGCTCGCCAGCCGTCAGCCCGAAGGCAAAACAGGCGCTCATAATGCCGGAGAAGGTCGCGACCAGGATGCCCTTGGTGAAAGAGAACTCCGCCACGGCCTTCTTCTTTTCCTCGGCCGGCATCTCGCGTTCCTTCGTCAGGCCCGCCAGGGCGGCGATGATGATGCCCAGGAGACAAACGCCCACGCCCGCAAGCGTGATCTGGCCGGGGGTCGTGCTGGCGATCTGGCCCAGGGTTTCGGCCACGGGGATGTTGGGCAGGAATTGCTTGAACAGCGGGGGCATCAGCGTGCCGAAGGCGGCGCAATAGCCCAAGGCCACGCCCATGCCGAGCGACATGCCCAGGTAGCGCATGGTAAGGCCGAACGTCAGGCCGCCCAGGCCCCACATGGCGCCGAAGAAATACGCCCACCAGAGCGTCGATCCGGAGGCGCTCCTGATCACGCCGATGGTATCGGAGGTCAGCAGCATCGCCAGCAGCCACGGCGCGATGATCCAACTGAAGAACCCGCCCACGAGCCAGTAGGTTTCCCAGGACCATTTCTTCACGCCCTTGT
The DNA here is from genome assembly GCA_049514055.1 of Tepidisphaeraceae bacterium. Classification (GTDB taxonomy): domain Bacteria; phylum Planctomycetota; class Phycisphaerae; order Tepidisphaerales; family Tepidisphaeraceae; genus JANYKD01. The sequence continues at coordinate 1,277 of JBEKVL010000803.1, forward strand.
AGGGCACGTAGAAACTGCCCGAGGCCAGGCCGCCCATCCAGTGAAAGAACACGCCGAGAAAAGGGTTTGCTAGCATGTGTTAAACCATCCGCCTTTGAAAGAACTGTGGAGCGAAATATAACCGGGGGTTGCGGGCGTGGCCAGTGGAAGCAGCGAGATTCGAGATTACGCGGGCTTGGCGTCCAGTATCCTGGCCGCGATGAAGACGCCGCCCACGAGCAGGGTGAGGACCGTCGAAAGGATGATGGAGCGAACGAGGTGCTGCGGGCCGATGGTGTTGAGGACGGTGTAGGCGCCGATGTAGGTGATGACGAAACCGAAGATGAGCTTGAGGGCGCGGTCGTCGAGGTACGAGGAGATCTTCCAGCCCAGAAGACTGCCGCCGGTGACGCCGACGGCGATCCAGAGGGCGACCGGAATGTTCACGACGCCCTCGCGGTAGAACTGGATCAGGGCCGGGAGCATGACCGGGGGCAGCATCACGGCGAGGCTGGTGGCGTTGGCCGACTTCTGCGTGAAGCCGAGGAGAAGCACCATCACGGGGATCATGATCGTTCCGCCGCCCAGGCCCATCAGGCCGCCGTAGATGCCGACGCACACGCCGATGAACAGGAGCAGGAGAGGGTTGTTCATGGCTGTATTATTGAGTCAAACAGCACCGGAGGAAAGATCGGGAAAGACGGATTAAACACGAAGACACGAAGCGGGTTCGGGTTCTCGAGAGCAATCCGGCAATTCATATTGTATTCAAATCAAATATAGATAAATCTACGACTCGTTGATTGTCGCAGCAAACCAGTATCCGCTTCGTGTCTTCGTGCCTTCGTGTTCAATCTTCTCTTTCCTCAGTCTGTTCTTCTGACACACTCTCGTCGGATTCTCCTTCAACGTCCTCGATGTGCTCGAAATCAGGATCGAGCGTCGCCAGCGCGCCGTGGGCGGCGATGCGGCGCAGCAGCCAGCGCGGGATCGGCGAGCCGCATTCGGGACAGCGGCCGGCCGTGTTGCCGGTGAGGTTGTAGCCGCACTGCGGGCAGAGCGGTTCGCCGGTCCAGGGGCGCGGCCGCCGCGACCAGAAGAACAGACCGACGCTGAGCGGGATCATCGCCGCCCAGCTCCAGATGACAACGGTTTCAAGGAACCGTCCGGCCAGCGGCGCACCGGGCGGGATGGAGAGTTCGGCGGCGACAAGCGAGGCCAGCGCCAGCGACAGCGCGGCATGGGCCAGCATCCGGCGCCAATGCGGCGCCATGAACAGGGCGATGAAGAGCCCGAAGACCGACAGCCACGCCACCCAGGCACAATCGCGCGTGTACTGGCGGCAGTGTTCGAGGGCGACAAGGAACATGCCGGGCGGCGGCGCGAACTTGGGCCGGGCGCGGTGGCCGGACAGGCTCCCCTCGAGAAAACTCAACTCGAACTCGAAACCGCTGGCCGGATCGATCGCGAGCCGGACCTCGTGCCTGGGATTGTCCGGCCACCATTTGGCGGCGGGCTTGAGCTCGACGCCGAGCGACATGGCGACATCGTGGGGATCCTTGCCCTCTCCTTCCAGACGCATGATGCGATCGCGAAAAGCCGCTCCTTGCGGGGTAAGCGGTACGGTTACCTTCCGCCAGTTCATGACTGCGGCTTCATAGGCGGCTCGCAGATGGAGCAAGCCACCCGCCAGAAAGCCCATGCCGGCGAGGAAGAGGAGCCAGAACAGAACCCAGCCCAGACGGCCGCGATTCGCGGGTCGAGCGGCCGGGTTGGACACGTCGTGGGACACAGGGTTTTGGGATTTCTATTGTAGCCAGAGCGGGGACACACGGAAGGTCGTGCGCCGCGCGATTCTGGTGGAATATGATCGGCGATGCCGCTCCGAAGCGGGCCGGCGGTGACGATCACAGGGATGGGACCGGGCGCCAGCGCTGATCGGCAATTCTGGCCGCACAAAAAAAGAGCGGTCCGGGTGGCAGACCCGGCCCGCGGGAAGATAGACCAG
>JBEKVL010000804.1:0-3258 GCA_049514055.1 Tepidisphaeraceae bacterium
CTCGGGCCGTATGAGCCGATGCACAAGGTGGCCGAAGACCGTGCTCCGTCAACGATCCTGCCGGTGGATGTCGCCTTATCGTACTATTCCGGAGGCGAGAACCCGGCGGAGTCGGTCGATGCGAAACTGGTCGAGGCCGTAGGCGCGGCGATGGCCGCCGGCAAAGCCAAGGTGGTCGTCGGCTGGGTGCGGAACACCACGCTGTCGCGGCCGCGGCCGGTCTGGATCGCCAGCGCCGAAGCGGCGAAGTTCATGACCGTACCCGGCGACAGCGGCAATCTGGCGCGGATGATCAAGAACCCGCAACTGCGGCCCGTGGGTCCGATCGGCATCGTCGCCCGAACCACGGAGATGATGGCGCTCAACGTGCTGATCCAAGAGGCGCAGCTTGATCCGGCAAGCGTGCTGATCTTCGCGGTCATGCCGGATGGCAAGTTCCTGGGCACGATGGACATGGCGCAGGTGGCCGCGTTCATCAGCGAGCAGGTCAAGAACGTGCCGGCCGATCAACCGGCCGGATTCTCTCCCGAGACCCACAAACTGCTGGACGAACTAATGGCCAGGACGCCGGCCGAGCGCTGGCAGTTCTGGGCCGAGCAGTCGGCCAAATGCATTCGCTGCTATGCGTGTCGCGGTTCCTGCCCGATGTGCAATTGCGAGCAGTGCTTCGCCGAGAAGAACCAGCCGCAGTGGTTTCCGACGGCGGCCGACGGGCCGGGCAATTTCGCCTGGCAGGCGTTCCGGGCGTTTCATCTGGCCGGCCGGTGCGTCGGTTGCGGCGCGTGCCAGGATGCATGTCCGGCGGGGATTCCACTGAACGTCCTGGGCGCGGCGATGGCCCGGTCGGCGCTGAAACATTTCGGCCACCGCGCCGGTGTGGATCCCAAGGCCGTGCCGTTGCAATCGGATTTCCGGCCAGATGACAAGGAATCGTTCATTCTGTGAGTTTGTAGTGCAGGCTTGGGCCTGCATGCGCAAGTGAGAAGCAGGCGCGAGCCTGCACTACAAGATGAGCAATGCAATGGTAAGCGTATCTGAAACGGCGGCGACGGTGGATCGTGTGGTCATATCGCGCCAAGTCGTGGAAAAATGGCCGGGTGCGCTGATGGCGGCCGGGCATCAGGTGGTGGCGCCGGTCACAGTCGATGGCAGCGTCGAGTACCGCGCCCTCAGCAAGGACAAATCCACACCCACGGGCTTTGGCAAGGGCCTGCCGCGTATGAGCCCCAAGGGCGCGTGGTTTCCCCGGACTGAAACGGTACTGCGGGTCCATCGCAAGGATGGGCAGCAGTGGACCATCAATGACCCCAAGAACGAATTCCCCGCGGTGGTGATCTTCGGCGCCCGCCCATGTGACGCGGCCGCGCCGGAAATCCTCGCCCCGCTATTCGGCTGGGATTTCCACGATGCCTTCTTTGAAGAGCGCATGAAGAAGATCGCCTTCGTCGTGCTGGCCTGCAAATCCTCTGTCGATGCGGCGTGCTTCTGCACGTCGGTTGGCATCGACCCGGCCGGCAAAGGCGCCGGCGATGTCGAGCTGAGCGAACTGGAAGATGGCAACTATCTGGCCGAGGCACGCACGGAAGTCGGCAGGCAATTGCTGGCGGCCATTCCCGATGGCCAGCGCAAGACCGTCGCCGACGAGCCCGCCGGGCTTGAGGCACAGCGTGAGAAATCGCGGCAGAGCATCGCCAAGAAATTCGATCCCGCACTGGTGCGGACTGCGCTGACGACACGCTTCACCGATCCGATGTGGCAGCAGGCCGCTCAATCTTGCCTGGCCTGCGGCACATGCGCGTTTGTCTGTCCGACGTGCCATTGCTTCGACTTGCAGGACGAGATGGCCGGCAAGAACGGCATCCGCCAGAAGAACTGGGACGCCTGCGCCTTTCCGCTGTTCACCCTGCACACCTCCGGCCACAACCCGCGGCCCGACCAGCCCAGCCGCTGGCGGCAGCGACTCTCGCACAAGTTCCGTTACTACCCGGAGAAATTCGGCCATGTGCTCTGCACCGGCTGTGGGCGCTGCATCCGCCTCTGCCCGGCCGGCATGGACCTGCTGGCCGACTTGCAGGAACTCTCCAAGCCCACGGAAACCCCGGGTGCAACCACCCTGTACACGCCGGTTGATGGCCTCGGTCCCGTCGCCGGCATCCTCGCGAAGACGGCCGAAGCATCGTCCAACATCTATCGCCCCTATCTGATGCGCGTGGCCATGGTCCGCGACGAAACGCCCGACGTTCGCACGTTGCGTCTGGAGTTCGCCGACCCCAAGGAGGCAGAGACGTTCGACTTCCGCGTCGGGCAGTTCGGCCTGTACAACGCCATGGGCGAAGGCGAGAGCACCTTCTGCATCGCCAGCAGTTCCACCCGCAAGGGGTACATCGAATGCACGTTCCGCCAGGCCGGGCGCGTGACGCGAGCCCTGCGCCGCCTGGGCGTGGGCGACAGCGTCGGCTTCCGCGGCCCGTACGGCAACAGCTTCCCCGTGGAAAGCTGGAAGGGCAAAGACCTGCTGTTCGTGGCCGGCGGCATCGCCCTGCCGCCGATGCGCAGCGTCATTCAGTATTGCCTGGACAACCGCCAGGACTACGGCGACATCACCATCGTCTACGGCGCCCGCACCTGGTCCGACCATGTGTACAAGGATGAACTCGCCGAGTGGGAAGCCCGGCCGGACGTGAAACTCTGGCTGTGCATCGACTGGAAAGCCGGCCCCGGCGGACTGATCGAAGAACCCGCGATGGAAGGCTGGCGGCCGCTGAACCTGAAGAATCCCGGCGCCAGTACGCTCGATCCGACCCACCGCCGCTACACCGGCTTCGTCCCGCAACTCGTCGAGGCGGCCAATCCGTCTCCGAATAATCGCATTGCCATCCTCTGCGGCCCGCCGATCATGATCAAGTTCACGCTGGCAAGCCTCAAGAAGCTCGGATACCAGAGCGAGAACGTGTTCACGACCCTGGAAAACCGCATGAAGTGCGGCCTGGGCAAGTGCGGCCGCTGCAACGTCGGCCCGATCTACGTCTGCAAGGAAGGCCCGGTGTTCACCGCCAAACAAGTGGAGATGCTGCCGCCGGAACTATAACGCGGCACCAAAGTGGGGCCGGCGTCCCCGGGTGTGCCCAAATTTCCAGGAATGTCCTCCTGGCCACAAACCGTCATCCTGAGCGTACTCGCGAAGGATCTGGCTATGAGGTCCAAGGCCAGATGCTTCGCGAGTACGCTCAGCATGACAACTGTTGCGGTGCAAACAGT
>JBEKVL010000805.1:0-3258 GCA_049514055.1 Tepidisphaeraceae bacterium
AGCGGAGAGGGGAAGTGGATATATTTCCAGGATGGAATTTGAAATCTGAAATTTGAAATATCAAATCCTCACATCCCTCGCCTCCTCATCGGCGCCATGAGCGGCACCAGCGCCGACGGCGTCGACGTCGCCATCGTCCGGCTGGCCGGTGGATCAACGGGACTGGTGCTCCACCACCATCAGCCGTACACGCCGACCCTCAAGAGCCGCATCGTTGACGCACGAACCGGGGTGCCAATTTCACTGCGCGAGTTGACCGGCTTGGCCCGCGAGATTTCCCTTGCCTACGCGACCGCCGTCAATGAAGCCCTCGCGCTGGCGAAACTCGCACCCAATTCCATCGCGGCCATTGCCGCACACGGCCAAACGCTGTTTCACGATCCGCCTTTGACTTTGCAATGGCTCGATCCAGCCCTGCTGGCGGCCAGGACGGGTTGCGCGGTCGTCTCCGATTTCCGCCGGGCGGACTGCGCGGCCGGGGGGCAGGGAGCCCCGCTCGTGCCGTACGCGGACTACGTGTTGTTCCGTGACGAGAAACTCTCGCGCGTGCTGCTCAACATCGGCGGCATCGCCAACATCACCTGGCTGAGAGCGGCCGGCCGGCCGGAAGACGTGATCGCCTTCGACACCGGCCCGGGCAACTGCCTTTCCGACTGGCTCATGCGCCAGCACGCCCCCAGCGGCTCCGGCTACGATGCTGGCGGCGCGCTCGCCCTGGCCGGCACGCCCCATCAGCCGCTCGTCGAGGTCACGCTCGCCCACGCCTATTTCCGACGAAATCCACCCAAATCCACCGATGGCGCCGAGATGATCGAAGCCTTCCGCGCCGCCCAATTCAGCACTCAGCACTCAGGACTCAGTACTCTCCCCGACCTTCTCGCCACCGCCGCCCTCATCACCGCCCGGTCCATCGCCGACGCCGTCGCCGTCTATCACCCCGATCAACTCATCGCCAGCGGCGGCGGCGTGGAGAACGCGGCCATCATGGGAAACCTGCGGCGGCTGCTCCCGTCCGTCGACATCCGCCTGGCCGACGACTTCGGTATTCCCGGCCAGGCCAAGGAAGCTATCGCGTTCGCCCTGCTCGGCGCGGCCACGCTCGACGGCGTGCCGGCCAACATCCCTTCAGCGACCGGCGCCTCGCACCCCGTGGTCCTCGGCTCGATCACGCCGCGGCCGGGCCACCTGTAGCCGCAATCGCTGATCGCGGCCGTGTGTGGTATCCCGGCCGCGATGACCCATCGCGGCTACAGAAGTCCCACCCACGCCCGCTGCGCCTCTGGTCAAACCCCGTTCACCCGCTAGTCTATGCGGCATGGGCATTCGCATTCTCTGCCTCGGCGACATCGTGGGCAAAGCCGGGCGGCACGTCGTCTCGCAAAAACTCCCACAGCTCGTCCGCGAACGGGCCATCGACCTCGTCGTCGCCAACGCCGAGAACATCGCCGGCGGCAGCGGCATCACGCCCAACCTCTTCAACAAAATCCGCTCCTACGGCATCGACGTCGTCACCCTGGGCGACCACGTCTACAAACGCATCGACATCGTCACCACGCTTGTAGCCAGCGAACGCATCGTCCGCCCGGCCAATCTCTCGCGCCAGGCCGCCGGCCGGCGGTTTACCGTGGTCACAACCAACAGCGGCGTCGCGGTCGGTGTCTTCTGCGTGCTTGGCCGGGTGTTCATGAACCTGCCGGCGGACGATCCGTTCGCCACGGCCGACTGGGTGCTGGACAGCATTCCGGCCAACGTGCGGGTCTGCGTGTGCGACATGCACGCCGAGGCCTCGAGCGAAAAAGTCGGCATGGGGCACTATCTCGACGGCCGCTGCTCGATCGTCTTCGGCACGCACACGCACGTTCCCACGGCCGACGCCAGGGTGTTGCCCGGCGGCACGGCGGCCATCACCGACGTCGGCATGTGCGGGCCGTACGACTCGATTCTCGGTCGGCGCAAGGACAAGGTGCTCAAGCACATGACCACGGGCATGCCGAGCATGTTCGAGATGGCGACCGGCGACATGCGCATGTGCGGCGTGTTGGCCGAGATCGACCCGGCCACCGGCAAGGCCGTGTCGATCGAGCGCATCGAAGTGGCCGGCGGGAATCTGGACCAGGCCTACGACGCCGACGACTCGCGGCAAAAATCTGACGAGTAGATGGCCCGATGCACCATCAGATTCCCAACAAGATCCTCACCTCGCGAATCAACACGGGGAGCTTGTTCTGGATGATGTCCCAACCTTGTCAGGCTGCATAAAGTGTCGTCCGATGGCGGTTGGCAACCTGCAAAAAATAGGGGTTCTTGGCATCCTGACTGCTCACCAGATCCACCTTGTGGCCGAGTAGTTCTTCCAAGTCTTCCATCAACCCGAAAAATCGGTCGGCCAGCCTGACCGGGTCGGAGTCAAATTCGTAGAAGAAATCGACATCACTCATTGCCTCATTAAAGTTGCCTTGGGCCGCCGAGCCGAACAACTCCAGTTTCCGCACTCCGTACTTGCGGCACAGCTCGGCAATCTCATCGCGATGCTTTCCAACCAGCGGGATCATAAGATCATCATACCTTGGCATGTGTCGTTCACGCGAGTCCCGAGAGGGAAACAATCCGCTGTGCGTCCGGCTTGGACCCTGCTATGACGCAATCAGGACGATTCCCCTCGTTCACTTGTCTCGGCCTGCGCCGTCCGGCGTCTTGTCTGATTCCTTCGCTCGTATTGCGGCATTTGTCCTACTGCGCTCAACCGACTGTTTCGCCCACCCTGCCGATTGGCGTACGCGAGCATCCGTGTCTTTTATGGCTTGGTCAATCGCCGCCACGGCGCGAGGATCATCCCAGTAATCGGACAACCGATGCAGTGCGTAGGTCCGCTCTTCACTCGTTGGGTTCTTCGACGTCTCTACCAATACCGGAACGGCCGCAAGATCGCGTCGCCTCGACAAACCTGATGCCGCCATGAACCGCACCCACCCATCTGGATGTGTCAGCAGCTTGCGGAGTGCTTCGGCGGCCTTTGGTTGCTCAAAGTTCCACAACTCCTGGATCGACCAACAACGATCGGGACGCTGCAGTTCATCCTCCAGAAGCGCAAGTACCGCGTCCAATGATTCGTCCGAAAGCTCCCGTGCGGCCACAGACGCGAGTCCTGAACGTAGGCTCGTTTCGCCATCTGAACGCTCCATCTTTAGGTGTTTCAGCATCGATCGCCTGATGACGGCGCCGAGTCCTTTGGGAAAATCGGACAATTTGAAGATTGCA
>JBEKVL010000806.1:0-3257 GCA_049514055.1 Tepidisphaeraceae bacterium
CGGCCGTCCCGATGCCGCGACCTTCCAGTTCATCCGACGCGAGGTATGCGAGACTTGTCCGCAGTGCCTCCTCCGACGCCGGCGGCAGTGTGGGCTTGGTCGAAAGGCTTGCCTGGCAGCCGGCCAGGAGAAGGAGGATGGCAAGCGGGATGGGGAGCTTCTGCGTCGGGCGATTCATGGGCGGGATTGTAAGCAGTGGGGGCCGTGCGGCCAAACTTCGGGTTTCAACGGCAAGCAATCGCAGGGCGTCGGAAGAGAGGCGGGAAACCAGTTCGGAGTTCACGCTTCAGCGCGTCTTTCCAGTGTGTCCACGGAAAGACACGCTAAAGCGTGAACTCCGAACGTAGGCAAACAGCCGAAGGGGATCACCCGAGCCTCAACAGGAATCCCGCTCGCCGGTAGATCGCACAAGGAGTACATGAATTATGGCAACATGACATGGTAATTTGGCGTTGGCGGTTCTGGCGGGTGTGCTGGCTCTGCCGGTTGGCAGGACAATGCTGTGGGCTGCGGATGCGCCCGCCGCGGCCGCCGCCCCAACGAACACGCTGACGGACGACGAGCAGAAGGCCGGCTGGAAACTGCTGTTCGATGGCAAGACCACCGACGGCTGGCACAACTTCAAGAAGGACATCGTCAATCCCGGCTGGCAGGTCAAAGACGGCACGTTGGCCTGTGTCGACCCGAAGAAGGCCGGCGACATTGTGACCAACGACCAGTTCGACTGGTTCGAGTTGTCCCTCGACTACAACATCTCCAGGGGCGGCAACAGCGGCATCATGTTCCACGTCACCAACGACGGCGGGGCGATCTGGGCGACGGGTCCGGAGGTTCAACTCCTGGACAATATCGAGTGGCACGACCCGGAACTTGCGGGCTGGCTGTATGGTCTTTACAAGCCCCCGGTCGATCCCAAGACCAACAAGCCGCTCGACGCCACCAAGCCTCCAGGCGAGTGGAATCACATCCGTGTACTCATCAGCAAGGAAAAGTGCGAAGTGGTGATGAACGGCGTGAAGTATTACGATTTCGTTCTGGGCGGCGACGACTTCAAGGCCCGCGTCGCCAAGAGCAAGTTCGGCGGCATGGCCAAGTTCGCGAAAGCCGACAAGGGCTTCATCGGCCTGCAGGGTGACCATGGCCAGGTCATGTTCCGCAACATCAAGATCCGGCCGATCGAGAGCAAGTAGGCGCCAGACCGGCCTTGCCGTTGCGGGAAGGCCGGCTGATGATGACGGCGTCATCAACGGCGCAGTCGAAGACGCTCGTCGTTTCCCGGTGGCGCCGTGGTACACAGGCTCGAAAGAGGAACCACCATGAGCAGGGACCTGACTGGCGGCGCCGTAAGGGCATGCGCGGGCGCTGTGACTCGCGCACTCTTTGGCGTACTGCTGTTCGCGAATCTTCCGGCCCAGGGCCAGGAGAGCAATGACGCGGTCTCCGTGGCGCTGCCCGGTGGCGTCCGCGCGGTCTGGGACCTGGACAGGGCCTCCCGCGAAACAACGCCGACGCGGGAGCGCATCTGCATCAATGGCCTGTGGCGCTGGCAGCCGGCGTCGGGCAAGGCCGACGAGGTGCCGGCCGTCGGCTGGGGCTACTTCAAAGTGCCCGGATGCTGGCCGGGAATCTCCGACTACCTGCAACAGGACTCCCAGACGGTCTTCGCCCATCCAGCTTGGAAGAACACGAAGCTGGCCGATGTCGCCGCGGCCTGGTATCAGCGCGAGCTGACCATTCCCGCCAACTGGGCCGGCCGGCGCATCGCCGTTGCCGCCGAGTACCTCAACTCCTACGCCGCCGTCTATGTGGATGGCAGGAAGGCGGGCGAAATGCGTTTTCCGGCCGGCGAGGTGGACCTGACCTCCGCCTGCCAGCCCGGCGGCAGGCACGTGCTCAGCCTCTACGTCATCGCCATGCCGCTCAAGGCCGTCATGCTTTCCTTCAGCGACACCGCTTCGTCCAGGGTGGCAAAAGGCTCGGTCCAGCGGCGCGGCCTCTGCGGCGATGTCTACCTCGTCAGTCGGCCTGCGGCGGCCCGTATTGCCGATGATGTCAAAGTGGATACATCCGTGCGCAACGGGGAGATCACTTTCACCGCGGGTATCCAGAACCTCGACGCCGATCCCCGATACACGCTTTGTGCCGAAATCAGCGAGCAGGGCCGGAGCGTCACCGCGTTTACGAGCAAGCCGTTCCGGGCCGGTGGACTACAGGATGGACGTCTTGCCTTCTCCGCGAAGTGGAAGCCGGACAAGCTCTGGGACATCCACACGCCACAGAACCAGTACCAGGTGACGCTGTCGCTGCTGGATGCCGGCGGCAAAGCCGTCGACGTCGGCCATCCCCGGTCTTTCGGGTTCCGCGAGTTCTGGATCGACGGCCGGGATTTCTACCTCAACGGCACGCGCATTTTCCTCTCGGCACTTCCCGTGGACAATGCCCAGGTGGGAGCGGCTTGGGCATCTTACGAAGGCACGAAGGAAACTCTGATCCGCCTCAAAAGCATCGGGATCAACTTTGTCTACACCCACAACTACGGTTGCGAGCCGGGCACCAATCTGGGCTTCGCGGAGATACTGAAAGCCGCCGACGACGTGGGCATGCTCGTCTCCTTCTCCCAGCCGCATTTCGGGCAATATGACTGGCAGGCGCCCGACGCCGACGCGAACAATGGCTATGCGAAACACGCCCGGTTCTTCGTGAGCGCCGCGGGGAGCCATCCGTCGGTGGTGATGTACGCCATGAGCCACAACGCCACGGGCTACGCCGAGGACATGAACCCGGACATGATCGACGGCATCGCCGGCACGCGCGACAACTGGGCGTCGAACAACGTCAAGCGTGCCTTGCGGGCGGAAGCCATCGTCAAGCATCTGGACCCGGCCCGCATCGTCTACCACCATTCTTCGGGCAACCTCGGCTCGATGCACACGAGCAACTTCTACACCAACATGGCCCCGGTCCAGGAACTGGACGACTGGTTCGAGCACTGGGCCACCAAGGGTGTCAAGCCTATGTTTACATGTGAGTACATGGTGCCATGCACCTGGGATTTCACCATGTACCGCGGCTGGTATAAGGGCACCCGCACCTTCGGCAGCGCGGCCGTCCCCTGGGAATACTGCATCGCCGAATGGAGCTCGCAATTCCTGGGCGACCGGGCCTACCAGATCACCGAGGCCGAGAAAAAGAACCTGCGCTGGGAAGCCGCCCAGTTCCGCGCCGGCAAACTCTGGCACCGCTGGGACTATCCCAAC
>JBEKVL010000807.1:0-3257 GCA_049514055.1 Tepidisphaeraceae bacterium
CCAGGTCAACCGGCTGGTGCGTCATCTGAAGCGATTGGGTTGTGAGGTGGAAATCAAGCGAATGGCTGCCTGATCCGTGAGCACGGACTTTCAGAGCAGCGTACTCGCGAAACATCTGGCTTTGGAGTCCAGGGCCAGATTCTTCACGAGTACGTTCAGAATGACCCTTCCGGCATCTTTCATTTAATGCGGGCGGGCCAAAGGGCCGTAACGACTCAGGTTGATTGGCTTCAATGCTGTTCATCTCTTAATCTCAAATCACCATGTTTTCTGACCGGTTTTCCGTAACCAAGAATCGCTTCGTGACTTCGTGTTTAATCCGTTTTTACACAATGGTGATCGCCATTTCGGGACAGGCGCTGCGGCACATGTCGCAGCGCGTGCATTTGTCGAGTTCGATTTCGTGCAGGGCGTAAGGTCGCATTTCGATTGCCCCGGCGGGGCAGACCTGCGCACACTTGGTGCAGCCGATGCACTTGTCGTTTACGACGTATTTGATGAGGCCCTTGCAGCGGCCGGCCGGGCAGTGGCCGTTCAGGTGGGCCTCGTATTCGTCGCGGAAATATTTAAGCGTGGTGAGCACGGGGTTGGGCGCGGTCTGGCCCAGGCCGCAGATCGAGCCGGCACGCACCACGCCGCAGAGTTCCTCGAGTTTCTTGAGGTCGGCGGGCTTGGCTTTGCCGGCGCAGAGTTTATCGAGGATGTCGAGCATAACTTTGGTGCCCACGCGGCAGAGCGTACACTTGCCGCAGGATTCGGCCTGGGTGAACTTCAGGAAATAACGGGCCATGTCCACCATGCAGTCGGAGTCGTCGAGCACGACCAGCCCGCCCGAGCCCATGATGGCGCCGGCCTTGGCGAGCGATTCGTATTCCACGGGCAGGTCGCCGAGCGCGGCCGGGATGCAGCCGCCGGAGGGGCCGCCGATCTGCACGGCCTTGAACTTGCGGCCGTTGGCGATGCCGCCGCCGATATCCTCGACGATCTGGCGGATGGTGATGCCCATGGGCACTTCGATGAGTCCGCCGCGGGCGATCTTGCCGGTGAGGGCGAAGACTTTTGTGCCCTTGCTGGTGGCGGTGCCGATGGCTGAGAACTCCGGGCCGCCGTTGCGGACGATCCACGGCACCATGGCGAGGGTCTCGACATTGTTGATGCAGGTGGGTTTGCCGTGCAGACCCGACTCGGCCGGGTAGGGGGGGCGCAGGCGCGGCATGCCGCGCTGGCCCTCGATGCTGGCGATGAGGGCGGTTTCTTCGCCGCAGACGAACGCGCCGGCGCCCTGCACGATGCGCAGGTGCAGGGCGTGGCCGGTGCCCATGACGTTGTCGCCCAGGAGGCCGCGTTGCAGGCAGATTTCGATGGCCTTGCCGACGCGCTGGACGGCCAGGGGATACTCGGCGCGGATGTAGAGGATTCCCTCGTGCGCCCCGACGGCCTTGGAGGCGACGATCATGCCCTCGATGACGCGGTAGGGGAACGACTCGAGGATCATGCGATCCATGAACGCGCCGGGGTCGCCCTCGTCGCCGTTGCAGATGATGTACTTCTTGTCGGCGGCGACGGCGGCGGTGATGGCCCACTTGCGGCCGGTGGGGAAGCCCGCGCCGCCACGGCCGCGCAGGCCGGAGGTTTTCACCTGGTCGATGATCTGCTCGGGCGACATTTCCGCCAGCGCTTTGCGTGTGGCGGCAAAGCCGTCGTGGGCGAGGTATTCGTCGACATCGAGCGGGCCGAGTTCGCCGCAGAATTCGGTGGCGATGCGTTTCTGGGAACCGAGGAACTCGCAGACGGACTGGTCGCGTTTGTGGATCGCATGGCGGGCGGTTTCGACGGCCTCATCGACCGCCACGAGATGATCGAGCGCCATGGAGAACCGCTCGCGCATCCGCCGCCAGATGCCCCGGGGCGGCAGGTGGCGGCGGACGATGTCGTCGGCCTGTGCGGTGGTGACCTTGTTGTAGAGCGAGAGTTTCTTGCCGCCGATGCCCACTTCGACGAGCGGGATCTGGTGGCACATGCCGACGCAGCCGACGTTCTTGACGACGGCGTTGGCGCCGCTGCGGGCGACGGCGCGCTCGAGCGCCGACTTCACGCTGGCGGCACCACCGGCCACGCAGCAGGAACCGGTGCCGATGCGGATCTCGGTGGCGGGGCCGTCGTGGTGGATGCGTTCGATGGTCCGGGCGGCTTTTTCCGGAGGCGTGTTTTGCAGAGACAGGAAATCCTGGATAGAGGCGGCCGCGTTTTCCGCGAGGCGATGGCCGTAGACCACGTCGCCGATCTGCACCACGGGAGCGAGCGTGCAGCAGCCGAGGCAGCCGACGCGCTGGATGGTGAAGGTGCCGTCGGCGTCGGTGTCGTCGCCGTTGGTGAGGTTGAGGCAGCGGCGGATGGAGTCTTCGACAAGTTCAGAGCCCTTCACGTGACAGGCGGTGCCGTGGCAGACGCGAACGAAGTGTTTTCCGGCCGGTTCATGGCGGAATTGGGCGTAGAACGTGGCGACGCCGACGAGTTGGGCGGGGCTGATGTCGGTGATGGAGCAGACGCGTTCGAGGGCCGCTTTGGGAAGGTAGTGATAGTGCTCCTGGATGGCGTGCAGGATGCCGATGGTGGCCTCGGTCGAGCGGCCGATGGTCTCAATGATCTGATCGACGGGCGCGAGGTCGGGAGGATGTGCGAGGGTTACGGGCATGGGTTATTGTAGGTCTTGGGTAGGGTGGGCATTGCCCACCATGTTGGCCAAATGGTGGGCATTGCCCACCGTGCGGAGCCCCGTAGGGGCGGTAGATAATAGCCCATGGCGCAGGCCATGGGTAACAGGCGTACCGGAGAACAAGCCCCGTAGGGGCGATACAAATTGTGTGTCGGAGTACCGACACCATGGGCGAGACGCCCATGCCACGAGGTTCGGGCGGCCACAGGCGGTTTCCGGGATCAGGGACATGCCCAAGCCCCGTAGGGGGCGATAGATATTAGCCCACGACGTAAGTCGTGGGGCAACCAGATGGCGAAGGTCGGAAGCCCAGTAGGGGCGAAAGAGAATTTGTGTCGCCCCTACTGGGCTTGTGGATTGTGCTTGCGCCTTTTCCCATGGCTTACGCCATGGGCTAATGTCTATCGCCCCCGACGGGGCTGGGGAATTGCTCGCTCGCACTCTCCCATGGCTTACGCCATGGGCTAACATGTTTCGCCCCTCCGGGGCTGGCAGACGCGGTGCGTTTCCTGGAGTGTCAGGCATATCACTTTCCCCCAAT
>JBEKVL010000808.1:0-3256 GCA_049514055.1 Tepidisphaeraceae bacterium
GTCAAGGGCGAGGCTCTGTTCGAATACGAAAAGTATCCCGAGGACAAGACCGAGAAAGACCTCGAACGCCACGTCGCCTCGGCCATTCGCGGCCATATGAAGAACCTGCTCGACTGCATGGCCAGCCGCGGCCGGCCGGTGGCCGATGTCGAGGAAGGCTACACCTCGACGGCGAGCTGCATTCTCGCCAATCTGTCCGCGAAGCTCGGCCGCAGCCTGACGTGGGATCCGGCCAAGGGGCAGATTGTGGGCGATGACGAAGCCAACAAACTGCTGCTGCGTCCCTACCGTGCCCCGTGGAAACATCCGGCGGCATAAGGCGTGTTTCGGCAAAGACTACACAAATAGGGCCAGCGTCCTCGCTGGCCTTCTTTATTGATGAGGTGTCTGCCAAACATGGCCAGCGAGGACGCTGGCCCCACTTGCAGCGTCCACTATTCCCCCGTCAGTATCCCCACAATCGCCGCCAGCTTCTCCAGCATCCCGGGGCCGGGAACCGGCAGTTTGAGATAACTTCGCCCGGTCTTCTCGTCATGCTCGATCAGCGCTGACGCCGTGCCGGCACCGCCGGCGGGGGATGACAGCGACTGGCCGAGTTGATCGAGGAACTTCCGGCCGGCGCTGATCAGGCCTGCAAGCACGGCCGAGTCCACGCCGCCGATCGCGGCCGGTTTCACCGGTGTCGTCCCCGGCTCCTCGTCCGCGCTGGCCGCCGGCTCTGTTTCCGGCCTTTCCATCTCCGTGACGGAAATCGCTTCGACAGGAGTCGCCGCCGGGATCGACGTGGTCGCCTGTTCCACGGACTCCATGAATTTCTTTAGCCGGTTCCCGCCCAGGAACACTTCGTTGTCGCCCGAGTCGAGCACACCCGCGAAGAGCGACCGCTTGAACTGAAGCGTGTTCAGCATGGCATGCTCGATGGTGTCCTTGGCGATGAAATGGACGACGTTCACCGGGCGGCGCTGGCCCAGGCGATGGACGCGACCGATGCGCTGTTCCAGAACGGCCGGATTCCACGGCTGGTCCATGATCATCACCGCCGATGCGGCCTGCAAATTGAGCCCGACGCCGCCGGCATCAGTCGACAGGAACACGCGGCAATGCTCGTCATCCTTGAAGCGCGAGATGATGTCCTTGCGCTTCGGCCCCGGCACGCCGCCGTGGAACAGCACGAAGTCGTGCTCGCGCTTCTGCAGCCGGGCGGCCAGAAGCTCGTGCGTCCGCAGCCACTGGCTGAATACGACCACCTTCGTATCCGGAGTTTCCAGCAGTTCCGACAACTGCGCGTCGAATTCATCGACCTTGTTGCCAAAATCGGTGTTCGGGTCCAGCAGGTACGTGCTGTTGCAGCTCATCCGCATGTACTGCAGGGCCACCATCAGCCGCCGCTGATCGGACTCGCTCAGGAACTTGTACCGCCGCCACTTGGCCACGATCTTGGCGACGATTTCCCTGTTCTCGTCGTGATGGACCTGCTGCTGCGGGGTCATCGGCACGAACAGATGCTTGTCCAGCCGTTGCGGCAACTCCTTGAGCACCTGTCCCTTTGTCCGCCGGATCAGTATCGGCTTGAGGGTTTCCGAGATCGCGTTGAGATTGCGATAGCCCACCACCCGGCCATCCTCGTCCACGGCCTGATGCTCGGCCAGGAAGCGGAACGACGGTCCCAGCCGGAAGCGGTCGACGAACTCGACGATCGAGTGCAGTTCCTCCAGCCGGTTTTCCAGCGGCGTGCCGGTCAGCACGATGGCATACTGCGACGGCAACTGTTTCACGCTCCGCGCCGCCCGCGTCTTCCAGTTCTTGATCCGTTGGGCCTCATCGAGCACGATCAGGTCGGGCGACCACTGGCGGATCATTTCCATGTCGCGGTGTATCACGTCGTAATTCGTGATCTTGTAGCACGTTGGCGTGCGATAGAGGCTCTCCCGCTTGAGCGTCAGGCCCTCGATCACCTCGCTGCTGCGCTCGGTGAACTTGGCGATCTCCTGCTTCCACTGGTGCTTGAGCGACGTCGGCGTGACCACCAGCACGCGCTCGACACCGGCCGTGCGCGCCAGGATTTCCACGGCCGCGATCGCCTGGATCGTCTTGCCCAGCCCCATGTCGTCGGCCAGCAGCGAGCGTCCGGCCCGCGACGCGAACAACGCCCCGGCCCGCTGATACTCATACAGCGGCACCTTCAGCAGTTTGTCGAACGCCCGGCTGTGCGCGCCGTCAGGGAAGGCCGCGTCCACGCGCTCGGCCAGCGCCGCCCGGTCGCGCACCTGGGCGATGAACCCGAGGGCATCGTCGTAGCAGCGCACGTCGTGCCCGGCCTGGTGGGCCTCCTTCAGAAACGTGTCGAAGCTCGCAAATCCGCCGTCCTCCAGCACCCCGCCGCCGTTGAAATACCGCCCGGCCAGCGTCTTCAGCGCCGCCGGGCATTCGCCGCCGGGCCGGAAAATGACCTCGCGTTTGGCCCCATAGCGCAGCCAGACCTCGGAAAACGCCGGCTGGTATCCCGCGCGCAGCGCCGCCTTGTTGGCCGGCTGCCGCTGCAACTTCGCCAGCGTGAACTCGATGTGCTTGCATGTGCCCAGGGTGTTGACGGAGAAGTCGGGACACGAGCAGTGGTTCTCGCCCGGATTGCCGCCGCGGATCACCACGCGATAGGTCCGGCCGCTCTCCGGGTTGGTCACGTCGAATTCCGAGAAGACCGCCTGGCCGCCGATGTTGCGCAGGCGGAACTTCTGCTCCTGCCCGAATTCCCGGCGGAGGGCGATCTGCCATTGTTCGAGGGACATGCCGTCGGGCTTACGCGTTCGCGGGGTCTTTGCTTTCTTGCTGTGCATTCCCTGGGGCTTCGGCGAACCGTGCTTTGGCGGTGTACTGGTCATGCGTATCTCCGTCGGTTGGCGGGATCATAAGGCACGCGGGAGCGACGTCCAGAGGGAGCGCAGTTGCCAGTGCGGTGGGGAGCGGTTGTCGGTGATCGGTAACCGGTGATCGAGATTGCCCAGATTGGCATTGGGTTCGTTTTGCAGAACAATTGCCAGTGCGGAGATTGGCTTGGTTTTGCGCCGGGGGCAAGGGTTCAAGAGTCCACCCGGGGGTTGACGGACCGCGGTCAGCGCCGGGGATCTTCACCAGGCTGGCGGGCCGGTTCCGCCTCCGCACCTCGTTTGTGGACAATCGGCGACGGCGTCACACCCACGCGCTCGGGCGCCGCCACCGGGACTTCACGTGGTGCGACTATGCCCGGCCGCCGATGTTG
>JBEKVL010000809.1:0-3247 GCA_049514055.1 Tepidisphaeraceae bacterium
CCCGAAGGTTCCGGAAACCTGTATGGCCAGCGATGCATCGGGCAGGTCCAGCGAGAAGTTGGCCACCTTCGACACCGCCAGCACCTTCAGCCACCCGGCCTTGAAGTCGGCGTACGCCTGGTCGCGCTTGCGCTGCGGCGTCGAACCGGTCAGGACCGGCACGCCCAGGTGATGTGCGATGCGTTCGATCTGCTCCACGTAGGTTCCGATCACCAGGGCCGGCTCATTCGGATGCCGTTGGAGAATCCTCTCCACGAGCCGGAATTTGTCAGGGTTCTCGGCGGCCAGACGCGGCTTGGTGCGGGCGTCGGCCAGGGCGTAGTCCATCCGCATGGATCCCGGCAACGGCAGCCGCACCTCGGTGCAGACGGCCGTGGCGATCCAGCCCTGACTCTCCAGTTCCTTCCAGGGCACATCCGCCTTCTTCGGGCCGATCAGCGCGAACACGTCGTTCTCCCGTCCGTCCTCGCGCACCAGCGTCGCCGTCAGCCCCAGCCGGCGCCGCGCCTGCAGGTCGGCCGTCATCTGAAACACCGGCGCCGGCAGCAGGTGTACCTCGTCGTAGACAATCAGACCCCAGTTGCGCTGGCTGAAGATCGCCAGGTGCGGAAACGGACCGTCCCTGTCAGGCCGGTGCGTGAGCACCTGGTAGGTTGTGGCCGTCACCGGCCGAATCTCCTTGACAGCGCCCGTGTACTCCCCCACTTGATCTGCGGCGAGGCAGGTTTTGTCGAGGATTTCCGCGATCCACTGCCGCACCGCGGTGATGCTCGGGGTGAGGATGAGCGTGGAGGAGCGCACCTGCGACATCGCCGCCAGCCCCACGATCGTCTTTCCCGCGCCGCAGGGCAGCACGATCACGCCCGATCCACCGCGCACCGATCCGCCGGCGTGAAAAGCCCCGGCCGCGTCGGTCTGGTAAGCCCGGAGCGCGAACGCCCGGCCGGATAACGCGACCGCTCGCAGGTCGATCGCCAGCGACTCTCCCTCGCAGTATCCGGCCAGATCCTCCGCCGGCCAGCCGATGCGGATCAGCGCCTGCTTCAGTTGTCCGCGGAACAGCGGCCGCACCGCGAACTCCACCGGCGATATCCGCTCGCCCAGCAGCGGCCGCACCAGGTCGTGGCGCGAGACCTCCTCGGCCAGCGGCGTGTCGGCGACGGTCAATACCAGCGACTCGGGACCGCGTGTCAGTTTGAGCCGTCCATAGCGCCAAGCCAGATCGCGCACCTGAGTCCCCACATGTGGCGGCACGGGATATCTGGCCAGTTCCTCCAGCGATCGGACGATCCACTGGCTTGTGCATCCGGCCGCACAGGCGTTCCAGATCGACAGCGGCGTGATGCGGTAGGTATGGATGTGCTCGGGCGATTTCACCAGCTCCGCAAAGCGGACCAGCCGGTCGCGGGCCTCGCCGTAGCGCGGGCCATCGACCGCCACCAGCACGGTCAGATCGCCCTGCACGATCAACGGGTTGTCGGCCAATGCTCGCGTCATTGAACGTATGTTGAAGGAGAGTGTGTGGTTTGGCAAATCCTCCGCTGGAGTTTTGCCCGCCGCCGTTGACACGCCGGGTCTCGTGCGGGTCCAATCGGGGGATGAGCGGTGAGTTCGCGTTCATCGACTGGATTCGCACGCGGCAGCAGGCCGGCGGCATCGTGAGGCTTTCGGCCGGGGACGATCTGGCCGTGCTCGACTGGCCGGCGGGGGAACTGCTGCTGGTGGGCGTGGACCAGGTGATGGATGGCGTGCATTTTGACAGCGCGGTGCATTCACCCGGCGACATCGGCCGGAAAGTCATGAATCGCAACCTCTCGGACTGTGCGGCCATGGCCTGCCTGCCGGCCGCGGCCGTGGCGACCGTGGCGTTGCCGCGATCGGTTTCGATGGACTACGCGAAGGAACTGTATCTCGGCATGCAGGAAGCGGCCGGGAAATATCGGTGTGTGCTGGTGGGCGGCGACACGGGATCGTGGAATGGGAAGTTGGTCATGACCGTCAGCATTCTCGGCCGAACCGCCGGCATCCGTCCGGTTCTGCGGAGCGGCGCGAAGGCGGGCGACACAATTTACGTGACCGGCCCGTTGGGCGGCTCGATTCTCGGCCGGCATCTGCGCTTCGAGCCGCGGATCGATTTGGCTCGCGAACTGGCCGGACGCGGTGTTGTCCATGCCATGATCGATATCTCCGACGGCCTCTCGCGCGACCTGCGCCACATCTGCCGCGAAAGCGGCCTGGGCGCGGTGATCGACGCCGAGCGGATTCCCGTGCATGACGATGCCGTCGAACTATCGAAGCGCACCGGCCGCCCGGCGGTCGAACACGCGCTGCACGATGGCGAAGACCATGAACTGATCGTGGTTGGCGCCAGCGGCCTGGCCGCGCCGCTGGTCGAGATCGGGCGGATGGTGGCAGGCGAAGGGATCACCATCCGCACGTCTGGCCGGCAGGAACGGCTGGAAGCCAAAGCGTGGGAGCATCGGTTTGAGACGCCGTAGACTTCAACTCCAAGAAAGGAACAGGGTCATGACTCTCCATCATCTTCTTTCCATTGTGGTTCTGATTCTCTTGGCAACGGCCGGATCGGCCAAGGCACAGACGAACATGGCCGTCTGCGACGTGGATAAGGTTCTCATTGCACTGGATGAACGCCGCGATGGGGAGGTGGAGTTGCAGCGAGAACGAGACCACGTCAAGGAGGAACTCAAGCGTCGTGTGGATCGCCACCAGATGTCCATGCGTGATGTTCATAACAGAGATGAGGTGGTGATTGAGTCTTCGCCAGAAGATGCCAGGAAGGAAAGGTTCCAATACGAGGTCTTTGCCCGTCTTGAGGAGTGACGACTGAACACCAAAGAGATCGGCTTGATTCAGCGTCTCGACCAGAAAATCGCGGCCGCGTGCAAGATGATCGCCGAACAGAAGAAGATCGACCTCGTCCTCATCGAGCACACGCCCGCAATCCCGGTCGATCTGACCGCATTGACTCCGGACCAGTTTCAAGCGTTGCTGAAGCAGAAGACTGTGGTCTACAAGAGTGACAAGACAGACATCACCCAGGCCGTTATCGCCCTGCTCAACGCGGACTACGCGAAGTCCGAGCAGAAGTAAGGTACGTCGTTAGGCCCCTTTGGAGTGCGGCGGTCTCGACGCCGCTTTTCGATCCCCGTCGCAGCCCGCGTTGTGCGATCGCGGAAGTTCCGCAGCGGCGGATAGGCATCGTGTGTAGCCTTTTTGCTCCGATTCG
>JBEKVL010000810.1:0-3246 GCA_049514055.1 Tepidisphaeraceae bacterium
GGTCACGGCCGCGTGCCTCCTGTACAGGGATTCATCGGACCAGAACTGGGTGCTGTTGAGTGGGAGACTGACAATTCGGATTCTTCACGTACGGGTTGGGCGGCCGGAGATTGCGGCGAAGCCGCCCTGCCGCTATTCCACCACCGCATCCACTTCCGCCAGCGACGCGAACGGCTGGCCGCGAACCTCCGATTTCACCAGCAGCTTGATGTAGCGGCCTTTGGCCGGGGTCTGCAGGGTCGCGGTCTGCCAGTCGTCGGCGTTCTTCCAGGTGGCCGCGGCGACGGACTGGCCCCAGGTCTTGTTGTCGTCACTCAGGTAGACTTCGCACTGCGCGATCTTGCCGTTGGAGTTGCCATCCTGACGCGGCAGGCCCATGACCCGTTTCACGGTCATGGGCTTGCCGAGGTCGATGACGATCCAGTGCGGCATGGGCAGCGGCGCGGGCGTGTAGGCTGTATGCCATATCGTAGCCGTTTCACCATCCAGAGCATTGCTCGCCTCGAAGCCGCTTTCCTGGCTGTCGGCGGCAATGATCTTGGCGCCGATGTCGAGCAGGCGCGACTTGGCCTTTGTGGAAAGCAGTTCCTTGAGCATGTCGGCCGAAACTTGCACCTTCGGCTCAAACTGCGGGCCGGCCAGGTACGCCAGCAAACTGGACCGGAGCTGCCGGGCGGCCGGGCGCTCGCTCAGGCGGTTGCTGATGTCGGCCGAGCAGACCATCAACTTGCCCTTGCCGACACGGCACTCGAAGACCAGCCCCAGCCGCCAACTCGTGTTCCAGTCGTCGATGGGCTGGACGATGGGCCTCAGTTCCTTCGGCAGCGAGTCCAGCCGGATGCAGCGCGATTGGTTGAGCAGGTCTTCCCACTGCCACTCGGCGTGGTAGTCGGTGGGGAATTGGGCCAACGCCGGGTGCTTGGGATCGCAGAGCAGCCCGAGGATATGCCGCGGCTGGGTCTTGAACATGGCCCGGTTCCAGAAGACGGGCTCAAAGCTGCCACGCGGGAACTCGCGTGACAGTTTTAGAGGATTTAGCGCCAGCAGCACCTTGCCGCCTGCGGCGAGCTTCGACTCGGCCTGTTCGTCGAAGCCGGTCGCGACAAGGACATCGACCGGATCGGCCGGGACCTGGGCCGGGTAGACGAAGATGTTCCAGTCGTTCTCGAAGGGAGTGTCCTTGAGGCCGACGACCAGACGGTATTTATTGAGTGGAAGTTTTGACAGATCAACCGAAATGGAACCCAGGGCCGTGCCATTGCCCAGTGGGGCCGGTCTTCCGGGCAGTTCACCCGAGGCGACGGCCACGCCGGCATCATCCACGAGCTTCCACTGGGCGATGGCGTTGGCGAGCGGCGCCGGGCCGAAGTGGGCCAGTTCGATGTCGGCCGTCAATTTCTCGGCGCTGGTCCAGGTGCGCCTGGGCAGGCGGGCCAGCGGCACCGTGGTGTTGAAGAACCGCTTGAACTGCTGTGGCGTGAAGTAAGGCTTGCTGTCCCAGAATGGATCGAGGATCCCGACCAGCGCCGTGCCCTGACCGGGAAAGTCGTGCAGGTCGAGCAGTTGGATGCCGGCCATGCCGGGCGTACGCAGGGCGGCCTCGATCTCCTCCTTGTAGCACAACGCCTGTAGTTTTCCGGACGCCATCAGGAAATCGTGGGCCTGGTCGATCATGCCGGATTCGGTGAGCCAGTCGCGGAAGATCTCGAAGTTCTTCGGCTTGAGCGGGCCGGTGTATTTGGCCATTTCGTCGAAGTTGGGGAAGACGCACCACTGGCCCATCTCGTGGACGATGACGGGAACGCGGAATCTGGCGATGTCGGCGCGATAGTCCTTGCCGCCCCAGCCCTTGGGTCCGCGCGGCGGCTGGTAGACGTCATACTGATTCTCCGCAAGCTGCGGCCAGCCGGACCCACTCGTGTAGAGCCGCCGATTGTCCTGGCCACGCCAATAGGTGACCCATTTGGCGAGGTACTCGGCGCTGTTCCTGCCGGACGGCTCGTTGCCGTAGGGCATGAGCATGAAGGAGGGGTGGTTGCCGTAGGCTTTGAGGACGCGGTGTGCCTCTTCGTAGAGCCATTTGTCCACGGACTTGCCGCTGCCGACTTCGCACCAGGCGGCGATCTCGACCTGGTAGTAGAACCCGAGTTCGTCGGCGGCCGCGAATGCGGCTTCCGGCGGACACCACGAATGGAAACGGATGTGGTTCAGCCCGTGGGCCTGGCAGATGCGGATGATGCGCCGCCAGGAGTCTACGTCCGTCGGCGGATATCCCGTCAGCGGGAAGATGCAGCATTCGAGCGTGCCACGGAAGAACATCTTGCGACCGTTCACCGTGAACTGCGTGCCGTCGGTGCCGATCTCGCGCAGGCCAAAGGTCGCCTCGCGCTGGTCCCGCACGCCGTCGCCCGTGAGCGAAACGGTGAGTCTCTGCAGCGCCGGCGAGAACTCATCCCAGGTCTTGGCGGGCACGGCGACGTCGAACTCCGCAACCCCGCCGGCCACGTCCCAGCTCACGTCCATCTTCCCGCCGCCAGCCGACACCACTCCCTTGCCCGGCTTGCCCGTGGCATTGCCCAGCGTCACTTTCATCTTCACGAGGCTCTTCATCAAATTCGGGAACACCTGCACATCCTCGATCCAGACGGTCGGCCCGGCCGACAGCTCGATCCGTCCGACAATGCCGTTCCAGTTGCCCTGTGTGTGGTCGGAAACGCTGTGCGCCCACTTGCCGACATCGACGATCATGCGGTTGTCCACGCGAATGCTGAGCGTGTGTTTTCCGGGCGCCACACCGACGCCCAGATCATGCACATGGGCGGTGGAGAGGCTGTTGTTGGTGTCGTATTCCTGGCTGTCGAGCCAGACGCGCGTTTCCCAGTGGGGACGCTCGAGCGTGAGCAGCACGCGTTTGCCCGCCCAGTCGGCCGGGATTTCGATGTTGCGCTGATACCAGGCGACACCCACGTAGTGCTTCTCCGGTTGCAGCCACCAGGGCATCTTGAAGTTGTCCGGCTTGAGATATTTCTGCGCCCGCGGATCGGCCCGCCACTCGCGCTCGTCGAGGCTGGCCGTCCATTTGGTGTCGGGGCTCGGCGTATCGCCGAATCCCTGGTTCTGCAGCGAGCCCGGCAGAGTGATCTGCTGCTCGAGAGACTTGGCGAACCATTTCTCGGCGATGCCGGCATCCTGGCGATCGAGGGCGAAGCGCCATTTGCCCGCAAGCGAGACGGGTTCGGCCGCGGC
>JBEKVL010000811.1:0-3243 GCA_049514055.1 Tepidisphaeraceae bacterium
CCATGGACTTGACCCTGAGGGAGCGGTCGAGTTCGGTGGGATCGATGCTGTCGTATTCGATGGCATAGCCGGGGCGCAGCATCTCGGCCTGATCGAGCCCGGGGATGGAATGGACGATCTGCCATTGCACCTCCATGGGCAGTGAGGTGGACATGCCGTTGATGTAGACCTCGTGCGTGTTGAGGCCTTCGGGTTCGAGGAAGAACTGGTGCTGGGTCTTATCGGGAAACTTGACGATCTTGTCTTCGATGGAGGGGCAATAGCGGGGTCCGATGCCCTCGATGCGGCCTGAATACATGGCCGAGCGATGGACGTTGGCGCGGATGATCTGCAAGGTCTCGGGAGTGGTGAAGGCGATGTGACAGTTGATCTGGGGCTGAAGGATCTTTTTGGTTCGGAAGCTGAAGGGAGTGGGCTCGGGGTCGCCGGCCTGCTCTTCAAAGGCCTCCCAGCGGATGGTGCGGCCATCGAGGCGGGGAGGGGTGCCGGTCTTGAGGCGGCAGGTGCGCAGACCGAGAGCGCGCAGGGCTTCGCCGAGAAGTTCACTGGCTGGCTCGCCGCTGCGTCCGGCGGGATAGCGCTCTTCGCCGCAATGGATGAGGCCGTTGAGGAAGGTTCCTGTAGTGATGACCGTGGCGTCGGCCAATAACAGGCGGCCATCGCGAAGACGGACGCCGGTGACGCGGCGGGGCTCGCCCGTTGCTGCTCCCTCGGTGCCTGCTCCCTGTTCCCTGTCCCCTATTCCCTGCTCTTCGGCGAAGACCAGCCCGACGACCTCCGCCTGACGGATGTGGAGGTTGGGCTGAGCTTCCAGGACCTCCCGCATTTTGACGCGATAGAGCTGCTTGTCACACTGGGCTCGGGGGCTCCAAACGGCGGGTCCGCGGGAGGCGTTGAGGAGGCGAAACTGGATGCCGACTGCGTCGGCTACCTCTCCCATGACGCCGCCCAGGGCGTCGATTTCGCGCACCAGATGCCCCTTGGCCACGCCGCCGATGGCGGGATTGCAGCTCATCTGGGCAATCAGGTCGAGGTTCATGGTGATGAGGGCGGTTTTGAGGCCCATGCGCGCGGCTGCCATGGCTGCCTCGCAACCGGCGTGTCCGGCGCCGACGATTGCTACTTCGTATTGTTCGCAGAATGCCATTGTTGGCTATTCCACAGTCACGGATTTGGCCAGGTTGCGGGGCTGATCGACATCGCAACCGCGACGAACGGCGATGTAATAGGCCAGCAGTTGCAGCGGTACGATCTCGACGAGCGGGCTGAGCAGTTCGATGACCGGCGGAATGTAAAGGACGTGCTCGACCAGGGAGCTGATGGTGGTGTCACCCTCGGTGGCGATGGCAATCACGCGACCTGACCGGGCGGTAACTTCCTGGATATTGGAGAGGGTCTTTTCGTAGCGCAGTTTGGCGGCCGGGTCGTGCTCGTCGCGGGTCGCCAGCACCACGACGGGCAGGGTTTCGTCGATGAGCGCATTGGGGCCGTGCTTCATTTCGCCGGCCGGGTAGCCTTCGGCGTGAATGTAGCTGATCTCCTTGAGCTTCAAGGCGCCTTCGAGAGCGATGGGGAAATGGATGCCGCGACCGAGATAGAGGAAGTCACGGGCCGTTGAAAACTCCTTGGCCAACTGTTCGCACTGGGCTGCCCGTGTTTTGAGCACTTCTTCGATCTTGCCGGGGACGCGGCCCAACTCGCCGATCAATTCAATGGAGCGCTCGGTATCGATGCGGCCCCGGAGCTTGCCCAGCTTGAGGGCGAGCAAGAAGAGGGCGGTCAACTGCGCCGTAAATGCCTTGGTGGAGGCTACGCCGATCTCCGGCCCGGCGTGGGTGTAGATGGAGCCGTGGGCTTCGCGGGCGACCATGGCGTCCACGACGTTGCAGATGGCCACGGTCTTGCTTCCGAGGGCGATCATCTCGCGCTGCGCGGCCAGGGTGTCGGCGGTTTCGCCCGATTGGGTGATCAGCAGGCCCAGCGCGTTGCGGTCGGGAATCGGATTGCGGTAGCGATATTCGCTGGCGTAGTCCACGTCCACCGGCATCCGCGCCAGGCGCTCGATCATGTATTTGCCGGCCAGGGCGGCGTGCCAACTGGTGCCGCAGGCAGCGATATTGATGCTGCTGGCCATGGCCAGTTCCTCGTCGCTGATCTTCATCTCGCCCAAAAAGACCTGACCAGAGTCGAGCGAGACGCGGCCCAGGGTGGTGTCGCGAATGGCCCGGGGCTGTTCCCAGATCTCTTTGAGCATGAAGTGCTTGTAGCCACCCTTTTCGGCCTGGATGGGGTCCCACTGGATGCGGGTGATGGCGCGCTCAATCGGCTTGCCGTCAAAGTCGGTCAGTTCCACACCGTTGAGCGTCAGAATGGCCATGTCGCCATCGGCAAGGAAATAGATGTTGCGGGTGTGATGGAGCACACCGGGAACGTCGGAGGCAACGAAGTATTCACCCTCGCCGACGCCGATAATTACCGGCGGGCCAAAGCGGGCGACAACAATCTTGTCCGGTTCGAGCGCCGAGAGCACACCCAGCGCAAAGGCTCCGGTGAGGCGCTTGACGGCGCGGCGCACGGCTACTTCCAGGGCAATGGGCTGGCCAGCGGCATCTGCGTCCTGCTGGACGTGCTCGATGAGGTGGGCAATGATTTCGGTGTCGGTTTCGGTGACGAACTTGTGACCCTGGGCGGTCAACTCACGCTTCAGGTCCAGATAGTTTTCGACAATGCCATTGTGGACCACCACGATGCGGCCCGTGCAGTCGCGATGGGGGTGGGCATTCTCTTCGGTAGGGCGTCCGTGGGTGGCCCAACGGGTGTGACCGATGCCGTAGGTGCCGTCGAGCGGCTGCTCGCGCAGAACCTCTTCCAGGTTGGCCAGCTTGCCCGGAGCGCGCCTTACCTCAAGCGTGGAGCTGGTTGGGCTGCCCACGGCGATACCCGCCGAGTCGTAGCCACGGTATTCCAGACGCCGCAGCCCCTCAATGATGACCGGAACAACCTTCTTAGAACCGACATATCCGACAATTCCGCACATACGGTGATTCTAAACGAACGCCCGGAGGGACCTGCTGGTCCTGACTGCTCAAACTTTCGCTTGCGGGCTTGATCGGAAGAAGATTTTTGCAACCTGTGCGAAGTTCTGCTGGACAATCAGCGTCACAATTCGCTGCCTGATCTCGTCCCGGATGGTGCGCAGTTCGCCCACGGGCTGGCCTTTGGGATCGCGAAGCGGCCAGCAGG
>JBEKVL010000812.1:0-3239 GCA_049514055.1 Tepidisphaeraceae bacterium
CTTGGCGACGTCAGTCTTGGTGTCGGCGGCCGCCTTGTCGGCATCGGTTTTGGCGTTGGCAGCGGCCTTGTCGGCCTTGGCCTTGGCGTCCGCAGCATCCTTGTTGGCGGCGGCTTTGGCGTCGGCGGCGGCCTTGTCGGCGGCGGCTTTGGCGTCAGCGGCCTTGGCAGCGGTGCTGGGATCGGGCGACTTCGAAGTGGTCTTGTCGTCACAGCCCACCAGCAACGCACCGGTCAGAAACAGCGGCAACATGAGAAGTTTCACGTTCATGGTTCTCCTGAGAAAACGGACACCTTTGCTAAATGGTCCTCGCATCACTGCCGGGCCACGGCTCGTTTCAGCGATCCTTCGGAGCAGGAATAAAAAAGCCGACTTGGTTTCGCACGAGGAAAGTGCAAAACCAAGTCGGCTTACTCGTTAACGGGCCTCCCGAAACGGCCGGGCTGCCCTTCATCTAGTCATCCGATGCCGGAGCCGATTTCTACTGCCTTCGCGCTCCGATCTCATTGGGACTATAGTGCGTTGAAGCCGGGGAAACAAGCATAATCCGGGAATCTTTAATCGATCCCCTTTTGTCCCTGGGAAAGACGACGCCCTCGCAGTTCGCGCTCAAGGGCTCTGTTCCTGGAGATTCGGTTGCCAGAACCTCTCGGCCGTCAGCGGGGCCTGTCAAGTGACGCGGGGCATCCCGCCGGATACGCATCCCGCAGTCCAGAACTACCCCCTCAACCCAGCGCGCACGGGGCGTGATGAATCCTCACGTTGGCGCCTCAGGAGCACATGCGCTGGTCCCGCAGCCGCCGTACCCACCTGCGAAACCGGCCGACCAGGAGAACCGCCAACCCACAGCCGCCAAGCAGGGACGCGCTGGGTAACGGGACGGCCACGAGTTTGCCGTTCTCGAAGACAAGGCCGCCGCTGAAACCGGGGCCGGGACGGCCCTGGCTATCCAGGTTGTTGAGGCAGACGTTGCTGATCGTGTTGGTATCCATCGTCACCGCGCCGGTCATCGCCAAGGCCCGGCCGTTCTCGATCGTGGCGGAGGTATTGAGGGTGATGCTCGCCGATGCGAGGATGTTGCCCTCGAACGCAGTCCCGGTGCCCAGGGTGGCCGAACTGCCCACTTGCCAAAACACGCCTGCGTCAGAGCCCTTGTTGGAGCCGAAGTTGGTTGCCAGAACGGACGAACCGCTGGCCGTTGTCAGCGTGCTCCCGATCTGAAAGACCCAATACGCGTTGTTGGCGCCTTGGGCGTCGAGCGTCAATGCTCCGGTCAACTGCGCCGAACTGGCAAAGAAGTACACGCCCGGCGTGAGCGTGCGTCCACCACCCAGATCCTGGCCCGTCAAGGTGGCCGTGCGCGCCAAGCTGGCCAAGGCGTTGTACGCCGTGGTGAGATCATTCTTAGCCGTAATTGCGGGAGTATCGCCTATGTGGTACGCTCCGGTGAGGAGGATCTGGTCTGACCCCGGCCCCTGGCCGGTGATCGAAGTGCCTGGGGAGAGACCCACATCCCCTTGGATGGTGGTCGAGCCGGTATTGGTCACGGTCGAACCACCCAGAACCGCGAAATTCTGCGCCGACCCCAGCACCGCCGTGTCGGCAAGAACTCGCGTGGAACCGTAAAGAAACACGCCTGCCGCGGCGGCCGCGAAGATCAGGTGCTTGCAGTTCATGGTGTCTCTCCTCTCTCACGTAAAAGTGGTCGAAAAAGACCACAGGGAACCGTCTCTTGAAGCCTCCGTGGCCAGGCTGCCCTGCCTCTCCCGTTCCCGTTCCAAGTTTCCGCGTACAAGCCCTGAGAGTTTGTGAATAAATCGAAAAAACGACCGGAAAAACCGCATTTTCAGGCAAATATCGAGGGTCAAAGTCAATTTATTCACAGGCTCTGAGTCATCAGGAACACCTGGAACATCAATGCGTTGCCACTATCCCGCGCCGCCGCAGGCGCCAAAAAAAAAAAGCCGACTTGGTCCGGCACCAAGAAAGTGCTGGACCAAGTCGGCTTACCGGTCAACTGGCCTCCCGATACGGCCGGGCTGCCTTTCGTCTAGTCTTCCGACGCCGGAGCCGATTTGTCGTGCCTTGGCGCTCCGTCCACCCCTAACTATAGTACACAAGGACGGGAAAGCAAGCAGAATCTGGAGATCCTGAATTGCCAGGGTGCATGACAGAATCGGCGGGCATGTTTTGAGGCTGACATAGCCGATAGAGGGAGGCATCAACAACAAGGAGGAATGGATGCCGGCACGGACGACGCGGGCAGCGGCTCGCCAACGGGTGATTCAGGCGTTTATGGCGTCACTGGAGCGGATCATCCCGGAAGATGAATCCAGGCCGCTCAAGGGTTCGAAGTTTCTGGACTGGGAACTGCAGGCCCAGGCCCTCAAGCAGGCGGTGGTTCCGACGCTGCTGGAAGAACGGGCGGCCCTGGAAGACAACGCGTTGGTCGAGGCCAAAGATACCGGCCCTTGTCCGCACTGCGGATCATCCCACGTTTATCTGGAAAAAGAGACCACCCGAACCGAGTTGATCTCGCCGGACGGATCGGCGGAAATCGAGAAACAGCACTGCCGCTGCCGCCAATGTGGCGGCTCTTTTTCCCCCTCAGCATCGTGATTGGTCGCTGCCGGCCGACGTTCCGTTGACTCCGCTGGCGGCCAAGCGGCTGGCCCGGGAGTCGGCGGTGCAGCCTTTCGCCGGAGCGGCCAAGGCCCTGAAAGCGGACTGGAGCCTGGAAGCGCTGGACGGCAAACAGGTCCAGCGGTGGTCGGAGGCTCTGGGAAAAACCCTGGTGAGCCAGCGCGACGCCGAGGTGCAGGCGTATCGGGAAGGACGGCGGCCGGAAGGTCCGGCCAACGGGCCGCAACTGCTGGTGTTGGGTATGGATGGCGGACGCTGGCAGGGCCTCGATAAAGACGAGGAAACGCAGAGTCGCTGGCGCGAGGAGAAGGTGCTGACGGCCACGACCTTCCTGCCCGGCAACGGCAAGGAAGGCGAGGAGGAAGTGAAGCCCAAGCCCCTGGTGACCACGGTTCTGGCGACGGCTTGCGAGGTGGTGGAGTTCGGGAAGATGGCCCGCGTGGAGGCCGAGCGGCGGGGACTGCGTCAGGCCCAGATCGCGATCGGGATGGGCGATGGGGGCAATTGGATTGATCCGTTGTTTGACCGGGAGTTTCGGCTGGAGGCGCGGATCATTGACTGGTGCCACGCCAGCGAACATCTGTGGGATTGCGCCA
>JBEKVL010000813.1:0-3232 GCA_049514055.1 Tepidisphaeraceae bacterium
GACGTCTTGTCGAAAACGAGGCGAAAACCCTTGCCCGAAATGGTCACCAAGGGGTCTTTCACTTCGAGCGTCAAGGGCGGCATCTTGGCCACGTCGGCCACGACAGGCGGGAGCTGGCCGGGGAGTTTGAACTGGGCCGCCGCCACCTCGTGGCCGGCCGGGGCCCAGGGTTCGGCGTCGGCCAGCGTGAACGCCACGCGCAGGAACCGCTCGGCGCCCGGTTTCGGCGCCGCAAGCTGGGGCATTTGCAACTCGATCTCGCGCTCCGCGCCCGGCGCCAGATCCAGCGGCCCCAACGCGCCGCCAGTCAACGGGACGCCATCCTCGCTCAGCGTCCAGGAGCCTTTGAACCGGTCGAGGCGGATAAATCCATAATTGTTGCGAATCTTGACCTTGCCTTGGGCAAGGTCCGCGGCCGCGATGCCGATCCACTGGTAGGCCCGCTTGGCCTCGGGGTAGTGCGGCTTGGGCGAGCGGTCGGAGAACACCACGCCCTTGTGGATGAAGTAGTGGTCGTTGGGCACGTCGCCGAAGCCGCCGCCGTAGGCCAGGTACGGCCGCTTGGGATCGCGGCGGTTCCAGAGCCCCTGGTCCTGCCACTCCCAGATGGCCCCGCCCATCAGCTCGGGGTGCTTGTCGATCAGGTCGTTGTAATCGCCGAGCGAGCCCATCGAGTTGAACATCGCGTGGGCATACTCGCACAGGTAGAACGGCTTGGTGAGTTTCCCGTCGGCGGCGATGGCGGCGAGCTTGTCGGGGGCCGTATACATTTGGCTATCGACGTCGGCCGGGTTCTTCTCGCCGATGCCGAACGGCTCGTAGTGGACGGGCCGCGTCGGATCGACCGCCTTGACGGCCCGCAGCGCGGCAACGAAATTGGCCCCGCCGCCGTTCTCGTTGCCCAGCGACCAGAAGATCACCGAGGCGTGGTTCTTGAAGTTCTCCACGTTGGCCAGGTTGCGATCGATGATGGGCTTCTCCCAGCGGGGCTCGCGGTCGAGCACGTTCATCCAGCCGTGGCATTCGACGTTGGCCTCGGCAACGAGATACAGGCCGTACTCGTCGCACAGTTCGTACCATCGGGGATCGTCCGAGTAGTGGCAGGTCCGCACGTGGTTGCAATTGGCCTGCTTGAGCACCTCGATGTCGCGGATCATCCGCTCCTCGGAGACGTAGTGGCCCGTGTCGGGCCAGTGCTCGTGGCGGTTGGCGCCCTTGAGCTTGATGGGCACGCCGTTGAGGGTGAAGAGGCGGCCCGTGATCTCGATGCGGCGGAAGCCGCTGCGGCAGGAGAGGAATTCGGGTGCCCCATCGCCCTCGCGCAAGGCGAGGACCGAGGTGTAGAGGTTGGGCGTTTCGGCGGTCCAGCGGGCCGGTTGCGGCACGGCGAGCTTCAGGCCGACGGTCGTCTCCTGGCCCGGCCCGAGGGCCGGCACGGCGGTCGACTGCACGGTGCCGGGCACCGGGCGGCCGTCGGGGGCGTAGAGCGCGTAGGAAAGCGTCCGCGCGGCGGCCGGCGCGTCGCCGTAGTTCTTCACCTTGGCCGTCACAGTGACGATGCCGTCGCGGCATTGTCGATCCAGCTCGGGCCGGACGAAGAAATCGCGAACATGCACCGCCGGCGCAGACCACAGGGCCACGTTGCGGAAAATACCCGAGAGCCGCCACATGTCCTGGTCTTCCAGGTAGCTGCCGGCGCAGTAGCGATAGACTTCGACGGCCACGAGGTTCTTGCCCGGCTTCACCAGCGCAGTGACGTCGAACTCGGCGGCGTTGCGGCTGTTGACGCTATAGCCGGCCTGCCGGCCGTTGATCCACAGGAAGAAGCCCGCATCGACGCCGTAGAACGTGAGAAAGACGCGCCGTCCCTGCCAATCGGCGGGCAGGTCGAACGTGCGGCGGTAGCTGCCGACGGGGTTCCGCTCGTCGAAGGCCGTGAAGTCCTTCGGCGGCTCGCTCATGACGCGCGGCCAGTCCTTCTGGAAAGTGTAGCCGAAGTTGCGGTAGTACGGCGTGCCGTAGCCCAGCACCTGCCAGTTCGACGGCACGGGGATGTCGTTCCACGCGGCGTCGTCGAAATCGGCGCGGAAGAAGTCGGCAGGCCGGTCCTCGGGCCGCCGGACCCAATGGAACTTCCACGGGCCGTTGAGCACCCGGCAGCACGACGACGCCAATCGCCGGCCGGCCAGCGCCTCCTGCTCGGTCGCGTAGGGCATCAACGTGGCGTGCGGCGGCTCCTTGTGGATGCCCAGCACCTGTTCATCTTCGATCTCCGGCGGGATGGGGGCGGCGGCACGGACCGCCGTCGCCAGGCACCCCAGCGCGGAGAGCGACGCCGCGAAAAGCGTATAGTTCATAATGCCCGGTCCTTCGCGTCCACGGGATCTTCCTTCGCCGGCGGCGCGGACGGCTTGCTCCCCTTCTTGGCCCCACCGGCCGGCGGTTCCGCGTGAACGTCCAGTAGTGCGCAACTGGCCATGTTCTGCGTTGGGTCGTTGCCGGACGACGGCGCGCCGGCGACCCGTACGCCGACGACTTCCATCGGCTTGATGGGAACCACGAACATCGCGTGCGGTCTTGCGCCGCCGGGGTCGGTGGCGGTCGATTCGGGGTAGTCTGCCAGGACGGCGACCTGCTCCCATGGTCCGTCGGGCGTTTTGAGGACTTCCACGGCGGGCTTGCGGAGCGTGCCCGACTGCCCGTCCTGGGTGACCCACCAACCGCCGCCCGGCAAGAACCGGCCGTGGGCAAAAACCACGCGATCGATGCGGATCGGCTTGGCCAATATCGCGGCAAACCAATCCGTATCGCGCCTTTGGCCGTTGTTGGTCAGGTACGTGCTCCTTTCGTCGCCGCTGAGGAATGCGCCCCGAATCTTGCCGTCGCGGGAGGTTCTGGCCATCGCCCCGGGGATCCGCGGCGGGCGCGGGGCAGTCTCCTTGGACGGCCGCACCACGTCTTCTGCCCGCGGAAGATAGACGCTCATGACGCCGCCGGCGCTGCCCGCCTCGCAGAACGGGCGATAGAGGAGCAGCGGACCGCGGGATTCGGCCGCAACCGGAATCTGCTTTCCGGGCATAGCCAGGATTTTGCCGCCCGGCGAGCCGCGGAGTTGCATGTCCGCCGGCCGCCACACCGCCTCGCCGAGCCGCGAGGTATCTGGAACGACGCCGGTTCCGCTGATTCCGTTATTGATTGCTTCGTCGTAAGCCAGCACCAACGGACCGCGCGA
>JBEKVL010000814.1:0-3231 GCA_049514055.1 Tepidisphaeraceae bacterium
CACCACCACGGCCACGCCCAGGGCCCGGAACTCGGCGAGCATGGTGCAGATAAAGGCGGTGGCGAAGGCTTTGGGGTCGGCGTTGGCCTCCGAGGCCTGGGCCTCGGAACTGCGCCCGACCAGGTTGTGGGCCTCCTCCAGGACCACGACCAGGCGGGGCTTGTCTCCCGTGTGCGGCGTAAGCTGAATGTGCTCGCGGATCGCCGCCAGCAGGAACAGCGTCAGCAGGCACTTCTGCTCGCCGGAGAGGGCGTTGAGTTCCAGGACTGTCCATCCACGGAGGATCTGCTCGATGCCGGGGACGTTGCTGGCGCACTGAAACACCCGGCCCGCCAGCCGGCGGACCAATGCTCCCAGGCGGGTGACCATGGCGCTGTGCAGGTCCGACTTGACGTCCGCGCTGTAGCTCTTGCCCGCCAGCACCCGCTCCAGGGCGGCGCAAAGGTCGGCCAAGACGGGCGTTCGGGCCGATTGCTCGTGGTAAACCAGCTCCAGCCCCTCGCCCAGCAACGCCTGCATGGATCCGGAAAGGGCCATGGCGGCCGGGAAGCAGGGCAGCGTGTTGTCAATGTGTTCGTCGGCGGAGACTTTCGCGGGATGTTGCAGGGGATTGAGCCGGAAGGGCGAGACCTGGTCCACGCCCGCGGTGAAGATCTGCAACCGGCGGGCCAGGGCGCGTGCGGCCGGATCCGGACAATCGCGCAGTGTCTTTAGAGCGCGGTATTCCTTCTTCACCGGCTCAATCACCAGAATCGGGATGTCGCGGTGGGCGATCTGAATCAGCATGCCTAGGATGGCCGTGGTCTTGCCCGAACCGGTCATGCCGGAGATGAAGGCGTGCTTGGGGAGATCCCCTACCCGCACGCCGCGCGCGATCGGCTTTGAATCGCGCGCCGCACCGCGGTCGTAGCCGAGGACGATCAGTTCGGCGGCCGGCACGGCGGGCGGGTCGGTGTTCCGCCGGATGCAGCGGGGCTGGCCGGCCGTGGCCACCGGCAGACGGCAGGCGCCCGCCAGTTCCTCGACTGTGGCGACATTGGCCAGCTGCTCCAGGCCGGCGTAGCACGGGGCGTGTTCTTTCAATACCAGCGGGTGCGTCGGGAAAGGCATGACCCGGTATTCGGATGAGGCCCGAAGCAGTTGCCCGAACAGCGCATCCCCTTTGACGCGGGAGCAGATCCGGTAGCACCCGCCGCCGAAGGCGGATTCCGCCACCGTCAGCGCCACCAGGCTGGCCACGGGGCAGGACGCCGCGAAGACACGCAGGTGGAACCGCAGGTGCGGGTCGGCCAGTGACTCGTGAAGCTCACGCCGCCGTCGCAGAACGTCTTCCGCCATGGGATCGTTCTCCCTGAGCGGCTCCAGTTTCGTACGCTGGTCGTGTGGACGCGCTGGCCCGGTGGTAAATGGATCTTCATCCGCGCCGGCATCCTGCCATGCGTGCGGGTGGTTGATGCCGTGGAGGCGGGCCAGCTCGCGGGTGTCGGCGGTGCGGATGCCGCTCATGTCGACGGACTCGATGGCGATCTCGATCAGGACCGGTTCGTCGAGCCCATCCAGAACCCGGTCCAGGTTCGCGTAGTCGTTGTCGGCGCGGGCCTGGAAGGGCTCGCAGAGGTAGTAGACCGGCGGTACCAGGGGGTTGTTGCGGTGCAGCGGCTCGAGGGCGCTTTCCCGACGAACGATGTCGCAGCTGGCCGCAAACGCATCCCAGGGCGGCTGCTGAGCCGGAGCCTTCTCCAACGTGTAGTACCGGCCCAGCGGCGAGCGTTCGACCCAGACCGCCATGCTGGCTGACCAGGGATCCCGGGCCCGCACGGCCAACTCGAGGTTCAGCCGCGACTGCGGATCCTTGCCGGGGAGATACAGATACCGAAAACTCGAAGAAACGGACTGTGGCGGGTAAAGCGCCACAGCCCGTGAATGGGAGAGGAAGGCGTCGCCGACGGCGGCAAGCACGTCGCCGCCGGCGATCAGCCGGTGGCCGGGGAAGTCCGGGTCGGGCAGGTGCGTGACACGATAGATGGATGGGCAGGTGTTCATGGTCAGATCCCAAGGTCGCTGATAGTCTGCCGCTGCTCGACGGGGATTCCCTCCCGCAGTACCCGTTCGTATTGTGGCTCACCACAGCAGGGACACTCCGGCAGCCGCTCGCGACGGACGCCGTACCAGCGCATGATGCGCATCCCACCGGTGTAGAACTTCATGGGCTCCAGACCGGCGTAGGCGCCCTCACGCCGGTTGGCGAACATGTAGTGCGGAGCCACCAGATCCTCGTCCAGGGTGTGCAGCGCGCTGGGTTTGCCCGCCAGGAGCTGCTGGATGGCCAGTTTGACGGTCATCTGGCTGATCGGGGCGATGTCATTGGACAGGCCGGGCTCGGGGACCACGGGCCGGTCGCTGTAGGCATGGTGGTCGCCCGGCCGGGCGCTGGAGATCTCCCGCTGCCGGGCCTCGGGCGGCAGGCTCTGCAGGAAGCATTGATAGCACGGGGTGACACGCGGAATGACCAGAAGAACCTGGCCTCCGCAGGCCCGGGGCATGACCCCGGGCAGGAGCAGCGGCTTGTTCTCCTCAACGCAGATCCGGTTGAGGATGATGCGGGCATCGTCTTCGTCGGCGCCCCCGATGACCAGGTCGGCCCGGCGGACGAACTGACGCACGGACTCCACGGTGTCCCAGCCGATCCGCAACTCGCTGGTTTGCACCCGGGCCAGAGGGTTCTTCTCCCGGATCGCCTCGGCCACAACTTCCGTCTTGCGGCGGCCGATGTCCGCGATCCGGGCCAGGTGCCGGACCACATTGGCCACCTCCACCCGTTCGTAGTCCATGAGGCTGAAGTTCATGATGCCCAGCTTGGCCAGCTCCCAGGCCACCATGGATCCGACCGAGCCCAGGCCGGGGACGAAGACGCACTTGTCGGCAATGACGCTGGTTTCAAGGAGGCCCCGGCTCCGGGAGAAGAGCTTCTCCCGGATCGGAACCAGCATGATCGCCGTTTGCTTCCACTGCCCGTCCTGGCGGACGTAGCCGGTCAACTGCCATTCGCCCGGGCTGTTGTCCGCGGCCGCCGCCGCGGGTTCCGACGCCCGGCTGGCGAGGATCCGGATGCGATCGTCCTCACCGCCAAACTGATCCACCGCAACCCTCGCGGCGGGGTTGGTGACCAGGATGGCGCCGGGCAGGCCGTCGGCGAGGTTGCCGGCGGCCATGGCCGAGCAGACCTCTCCG
>JBEKVL010000815.1:0-3229 GCA_049514055.1 Tepidisphaeraceae bacterium
CCAGGTCAGCATGCGGTTGGCCGCCTCGGCCGCCTTGAACATGTCGGCCGCCGATACCGTCCCTATTTGCAGCATCGCCAGGTCCGTGCCATTATCGCCAATGAACGAGCCGATCTGGTTGCCAACCTGCCTGCCGATGGCGCTGACCGGCCCGGACTTGACCACCGAGAACATGATCTTGGTATCGCCGATCTGTGGCGAGGAGGGGTCCGCGCCCAGATAGTACCCGCCATCGGCCACCTTCAGGTTGGACGGCAGGGCTGCCGTCGCATCTCCGGCCGGTTTCTCCGGGCCGGCCGGTGTCGGCTCCGGCTGCGCCACCGGCAGCGGCTCGAAGTTGTTGATCTTGGCCGTCAGTTCCGGCGCCAACACGAACGCCCCGGTGTTGATCGGACTGGCCACCGGTGTCTGGGAACTGAACTTCATCGTCTGCGGGTTCGCATGATCGCCCGGCTGCTTGAAACTCGTGGAGTCGATCAGTTTGTCGCTCCAGGTCTTGCTGTAGGTGTAGGTCTTCCTGGTCGTCTCGCTGCCCCCGAGGTTCTTCTCCTTCTCCGTCTTCTCCGTCTCCTTCCACTGGTACATCTGCACGTCGCGGCGCAGTTTCAGCACATTCTCCTTCGGCGAGATGCCGAACTGTTTGTCCTCCAGATGCTGCGTGGTGGCGGCCGTCGCCGTCAGATGCACCAGCTTGCTTTCGTTGGCCGACACAACCGCATTGTTCTCGATGTGGATGACGCTCTTGGCTCCCGCTGCCAGATCTTTGGCCGTCTTCACGGCCCGGCCTTCGTTCCAGAATAAGAGGCCGGCGCCGACCACCACCAGGACCAGCCCCACCAGCACGCCTTTGATGGAATCGCCGATTCGCCCGAACAACCCTTGAGTTGTGACTTCCGTGAATGTATCCGCGGCCATAAGCTTCTCCCATGTGTTAAAGAACCCAAGTCCCACAGCCAACAGGCGCTAAGCATACTCATCCGCTTACGCCAGCCAAGTGGAAATATCGGGTGAATCAATAATATCTCCAGCCATGGTTTTCCACTGGATTTCAGTGGATGGCAGGTGTACAACCTGACGCGGGGCCTGGATGCTGATAGCTCGGGAACGGATGCCCGGATAAATGGTTGGACCTTTCAGTGAGGTGACGCCATGCGAATCCGTGCCACATCTCCCCTTTCCGACACCTTTGAGTGCCCGGCCGTGGTCACCAGCCATCACCCACACAGTTGCTATGGAGGAGATGTGCTCGTCTTGCTTTCGCCCGACGGCGGCGCTATCGGCCCGAAGGAGGCCGCCTTCGCCGGTTATGAAGTCATCGGTGCGACCGAGGAGGAGTGTAACCGTCTGCGCCGCGCCGGCTACGACCTCGCCGGCCTCGAACACGGCTGCGAATGCGCTTTGCGCTGAATCCCCAACCCGCCCGCGCTCCTATGCCGCAGGCTTGGCCGCCACCTGCTTGAACGAAAGCCCCGCCGCCTTGATCGTCGCATCCAGGTCTTCCTGCGAATGCGCCAGACTTACGAACCACGCCTCAAACTGCGACGGCGGCAGGTAAACGCCTTTCTCCAGCATTGCGTTGAAGAACACCGCATACGCCGCCGTGTCGCAGCCCGTCGCCTGCTCGAAGTTCGTCACCGGCTGCCCGTCCTGCTTCACGAAGAACGGCGTGATCATTGATCCGCAGCGGTTGATGGTCAGCGGCACCCCGGCCTTGCGGGCGGCCTTGGCCAGCCCATCCGCAAGGCAGGCCGACTTGGTTTCGAGCAGGTCGTAGAGGCCCGGTTCGCGGAGCATCTCGACCATGGCCAGCCCGGCGCTGGTGGCCAGTGGATTGCCGCTGAGCGTGCCGGCCTGGTAGACCTTGCCCGAGGGGCTCACCATTTCCATGAGGTCCTTGCGGCCGCCGTACGCGCCGATCGGCAGGCCGCCGCCGATGACTTTGCCCAGACAGGTGAGGTCCGGCCGGATGCCGTATTTCTCCTGCGCCCCGCCGAACGCCACCCGGAACCCGCTCATCACCTCGTCAAACAGCAGCAGGGCTTTGTTCTGGTCGCACAATTCCCGGAGTCCCTGAAGATACCCGGCGGCCGGCAGGACGACGCCCATGTTACCCGGCACGGGCTCGACGCAGAAACAGGCAATCTGGTCGGGATGCTGGGCAAAGAGGGCCTTGGCTCCCTCCAGGTCGTTGTATTGCACGAGCAGCGTGGTCGAACCGACCGATGCGGGTACGCCCGGGCTTGACGGGGTGCCCAGCGTCAGGGCCCCGCTCCCGGCCGACACCAGCATGCTGTCGACGTGGCCGTGATAGCAACCGATGCACTTGACGAGTTTCTCCCGTCCGGTGGCCGCCCGCGCCAGTCGCAGGGCGCTCATGGTCGCCTCGGTGCCGGAGTTGACAAAGCGGATCATGTCCACGGCGGCGATGGCGTCGCAGATCAGGGCGGCCAGCAGGGTTTCCTGTTCGGTCGGTGCCCCGAAACTGGTGCCTTTGCCGATGGCCTTGGAAAGTGCGGCCACGACGGACTCGTTGCAGTGTCCTGCAATCAGCGGGCCATAAGATGCCACATAGTCAATGTACTCGTTCCCATCGATGTCCCGGATTTTGGACCCCTCGCCTTCGCGGATGAAGATCGGCGTTCCGCCGACGGCTTTGAAGGCGCGCACGGGCGACGAGACGCCACCGGGCATAACCTGCTGAGCCTTTGCAAAAGCCGCCTGCGAATGGGCAATCGAACGGGGACTGCTCTTAGCCATGATCGGGGTATCATAAAGCATAAGGGCATCCGGCGGAAGTCTGCGAACAAGAAGCCCCCGGCTGTGGGTACACCGCGATCTGGTTGCAATTCCGTGTTGGCGGCCATGCAGAGCATTTGTCGGAGTACAGGCGAGAAGCCCAGGCCACGAGGGCGCGGATGCAGGTTGAGGCGGCGGAGCCAACTGCAAAGGGCCAAAGTGAGGAGTGGGCGGGGTGCGGAGGGCATGAAAAGATGTTTTGGCGCTGGTGCTGTGGGGGATGCAAGGCATAAATGTCTTCCCGAAAAGTGGTTGTGATTCAAGAGGTGATGGATGGGGTTGAAAAAAGCGCCGCCAAAGCGTCGCCAAAACCGGCGTGGTTCAACTGCGGCAGACTCAAGGTTACACTTCTCGCGGCGACGATGCGGTCGTTTTCATTTGTAACTGCCGCACAAAACAGGAGATACAGCTTCGCGGTCGTGAGCTCTGGTCC
>JBEKVL010000816.1:0-3222 GCA_049514055.1 Tepidisphaeraceae bacterium
CGTCGCGCCTTCCAGCGTGGTCTTCACGTCAGCGATCATTTCATGGAGCCGGCAACTCGCATTGTCCTGTCTTACGCCGGACAGATCGATGGCCAGTTTATGGGCGTGGCCGGTGTCAAGGTTTGAGACCAACAGGAACTTCTCCTCGGGCGTCTTGCGGCCGATTCTTACCGCGGCCATCAGCGCGCCATGTCCCCGATCCACGAAACGGATATTGCCGCCTTCGTGAAACAGGGCGTAATGCTGAAGAAGCCGGTTTACTTTTCGGATCACGGCGTTGTAGTGATCGGGCGTTGGGAAGGACACCGAGCGTGGCCTTCCGATGAAATCGACCTTCTCCAGCGCGCCGTGCTCCGTGCCCTGGACCATGCCCGTCTGTCCGGTCGTGAACAGGGCCATGGTGAAATAGCGGGCCGCCGCCGCGTCCGGCGAACCGTAGAGCTGCGCGGGCACGCCTGTGTCGTGTGTCGTGATTGGGGTCAGAAAACGCAGCTTGCCGCTGATTTCGTGAATGTAAGTCAGGTATTTGCGCAATCTCTCGGCGAACGGGTACTCCCAGGGAGTGGCCAACAGAAGATTCAGTTCGCACTTGGAGACGGTCTTCAAGAGCGTGTTGGAGTCCGTAAAGAACTCCGCCTGGATCATGAGGTCGGGATAAGCCGTTCGCAGGGCGCGGATCATCTCGTCGATGAAGTCCGGATGGCTCGAATGGAGATTATCCAGGCGTATCATGCCGCCGGTGTAGGCCGCGTAGTTGGCCCAGAACAACGCATATTGCTTCATGTACGCCCACAGTTCCCGCCGCATCAAGGGCTCGGGGTGGTCGTAATTGATCCTGCCCAGGTCCTCCCATTTGATCCACTTGTTCATGTGCCAGCAGCCCGCCCGCAGGAGGCCGTCCGGCTCGTGCTTGTCCACGGCTATCCATTCGGGACACCGCCTGGCCACCTGGCTGGAAATGCCGACATGGTTCAGCACGAGATCCAGGCAGAGCCGGATTTCCTTTTCACGGGCCGCTCGGACGAAATCCTCAAACTGATCGAGCCCGTCGCGCGGGTCGGACGGATCGAGGCATGACGGGTCGATGCCGAACAGATCCCCGGCCGCATAGGGGCTTTGGGAAACATCCATCTTCGTCACCGGGAGCAGATGCACGGTGTTGAACCCGAGATCGCGTATGTGGTCCAGTGCGTTGATCCAGTTTCCGATGTGGCCCGACACGTTCGGGATCAGCGTATACATCCGGATGTCTTTGGCGCCCGCGGGATCCACGATGACTTTTGTGAAAGGCCCCCTGTCCAGATACCACGTCTGTCCGCCGTCGGGCGAGTGCTTCATCTTGAACAGGAATATGCCGCACTGGGGCGGCGCCACGGAAAGGGAAAAGTGCCCGGGCCGGGTGCGCGTGAACTCTATTTCCGTCCACTGGTCCGCCGCGCCGAGAAGGTTCGTGCAGAGCCTCACCTCGGTCAGGGGGTTCTCCTCGTTGAACTCCACCTCCAGGGACAGCGGTTCGTCTTTGAAGATCCTGAAGAATTCGCCGGTCGCCGAAGGCCAGGAACGTTTCAGTTGGCCCTCTCTGGCGACGCGCATGCTGCGGGATTGGACGGGCGGTCGTTCGCTGCGAATAACGGCGGTCGTGGCGTGGGTCATGATATTCATAAGAGCGGCTGGTTCTCCGCTGTGCTTATCGGCAATCGTAGCCAGGAACCTGTGACCGCACGCAGAACGGGAAAGTTATTCCGCTCCGGTTGCCGGCCGGCATTATTTTGCCGATCTTCTTCCTGTCGCCTCCGCTGTGTCGACGCGGGCAAGCGCTCCGTCGACATCATGCTGTTTACGGGGGCGTGCCGGCGGTCCTATAATCAACGCCGGCGATACGACGCATTTTACTGCTGGAAGGAAGACTCCAATGCCGACGGTGGTTCACGTCACGCACGAAGCGATTCAGAAGATCGGGGGCATAGGCGCTGTTCTCGAGGGCCTTCTCACCAGCCCCGTCTACCTCAAGGGAGTCGGGCGAAACATTCTCGTCGGGCCGTTCTGG
The DNA here is from genome assembly GCA_049514055.1 of Tepidisphaeraceae bacterium. GTDB lineage: Bacteria > Planctomycetota > Phycisphaerae > Tepidisphaerales > Tepidisphaeraceae > JANYKD01. Next base: position 2,048 of record JBEKVL010000816.1, read on the forward strand.
CCCACGGAAGCCACCGGCGAGCAGCGCCTGGGTCCGCAGGGCGAGGTCCTGTATTCCAGCATGGACAGTCTGAGCCGCTCCCCTTTTGCCGCACGGTTTCGCGAGATCGAGCAGAAATTCGGCGTGGGCATCGTCTATGGCCGCCGCCGATACATCGACAAGGCGACCGGCGTGGCCAGTTCGCCGGATGTCCTGCTGATCGACGTGTCCCGATTCGATGCCGCGCGCATCGCCGAGTTCAAGTACGACCTGTGGAACCGGTTCGGGATCGACTCCAGCAAGTTCGAGAATATCTGGGACTACGAGCAGTGGGTCAGGCTCGGGCCGCCGGCCATCGCCGCGTTGCACGCGCTGGGCATCACGGGCTCCTCGGACCCGTGCGTGCTGCTGGCGCACGAGTATATGGGCGTGCCGACGGCCCTGGCGGCGGTTCTCGACGGCCCCCACTCCAACTTTCGCACCATCTTCTATGCCCACGAAGTGGCGACCATGCGCCGCATCGTCGAGGGACACGTCGGCCATGACACGATGTTCTACAACGTCATGCGGTCGGCGATGGCCCAGGGACTGTATGTGGATGACGTGTTCGGGTCACAGGCGGGCTACTACAAGCATGTCCTCGTGAAAGCCACGCGGTTTCTCGACGAGGTCTTTGCGGTGGGCGACTATGTGCTCAAGGAAATGCGCTTCCTGGGCTCGGATTTCGTTCACGTCGGTTCACAACTGGCCTACAACGGCGTGCCGTGCTGGAAGATCTCCGTGGAAGACAAGATGGCCAGCCGGCAGAAGTTGCAAACGTACTGCAACACGCTTCTGGGCTATCAGCCCGACTATGTATTCAGCCACGTGACGCGGCTGGTGCTCAGCAAAGGGCTCTGGCGCGATCTGCGCGTACTCGAGCATCTGGAGACGATCCTGCGGACGCGCAACGAGTCGGCGGTCCTCTACACGCTCAGCACCGAGGTTCCCGCCCGCCGGCCGGACGACATCCGCCGCATGGAGGAGTTCTACCACTGGCCGGTGGTGCATCGCGAGGGCATGCCCGACCTCTCCAATGGCGAGGCCGTCCACTACCAGGCCGTCCAGGAATTCAATGCCCGCGCCCGCAATATCAAGGTCGTTTTCGTGAACCAGTTCGGCTGGGAGCGGAACCTCTGCGGGCAGCGAATGCCCGC
>JBEKVL010000817.1:0-3222 GCA_049514055.1 Tepidisphaeraceae bacterium
CGCCGCCGCCCGCGGCCGAACCAGCCGGCGAGGCCGCCAGCCGGCCGAAAGAGCCCGTGCTGTCCGCCGCGTCGTCTGACGATCCCGTTCTGACCGCCGATGAACTGCGTGCCTTGCTTCAGGAACCACCCGCATGAACCGACTGGAATCGGAGAGAATCCTGGTGATTGCGGATGCCGACCGTCAGGTCCAGGCGACGCTGGTCCAACTGCTGCCATCGGCCGAGGTGACGGCCTCGCCAAGCTGGTTCGATGCGATCCATCACCTTGCCCGCGAGCGGTTCACGACGATTCTGGCGTCGGCCGAGCCGATCGAGCGCCGGCCGGAGTCGGCGGTGCGGGCGGTTCGCGGGCTGGCCGGCGACGCGCGGCTGGTTCTGTTCGGACATCCGACGCTGGAGCCGCTGTCGCGGAAGATGCTGGAATTCGGCAGCGACGACTACCTGGTGGCGCCCGCGTCGCCGCTGGAACTGGGCCAGGTCCTGCGGGCGGCGCGAATGCGCATTGCGCCGGAGTTGGGCGGGGGATCCATCGACGAAGCACCGGCCAGGCCGGAATCCGAGCCGATCGTGGGCAATGTGGCCCTGGCCGAGATTCTGCTTGATGCGCTGCTCGAAGCGCCGCACAGCCCGCTGGGGCAGGCCGTGGCCGCTCTGACGGGCCAGTTGGCGCCCGATGCGGAGGTCGCGTTTACGGCGAAGGATGAACGTGCCCCGGCCGCGCCGCAGGGGCGGACTGTGCTCTCGCACGCGGTACGAAGCGAGGAAGGCGAAACCGGCCAGTTGCACCTCATGCTTGGGTCGCACGAGGATGCGAACGCGGCGCGGCATCTGCTGGCCCGGCTGGCCGGGCTGGCCGGCAAGGTGCAGACGCTGCACGAGCGGCACGCTTCCCTGCAGAAGCTGGCCATCACCGACGAGTTGACCGGGCTTTACAATGCCCGGTACTTCCGCCATTTCCTGGCGCGGATCGTCGATCTGGCCCGCCACAAGCGGTTCCCGGTGACGCTGTTCATCTTCGACATCGACAACTTCAAGCAATACAACGACGATTATGGCCACGCCGCCGGCGACGACATCCTCAGGCAGACCGCGACGCTGATGAAGCGATGCTGTCGCGAGCACGACCTCGTGGCCCGCATCGGCGGAGACGAGTTTGCGGTGGTGTTCTGGGAAAAGGATGGCCCGCGCGTGCCGCGCCAGCCCGGCCCCGCGCCCGGGAAGCCGCCGCAGACGCCGGTGGAAGTGCTGAACCGTTTCCGCAAACTCCTGGCCGTCCAGGATCTGCCCAGTCTGGGCACGACCGGCAAGGGCGTGCTGACGATTTCGGGAGGCATCGCGGTGTTCCCGTATGATGCGTGGGATGTCGAGCAACTGTTCGCGGCCGCCGACAACCAGCTCATGCAGCGGGCAAAGAAGGCGGGGAAGAACTCGATATACCTCGTTGGGTCGGAGGAACGATTGCCGACTGAGCAGAAGCTGCCCGACGAAGAGAAAACGTGAGTCGTGCGGTCGAATGACGAAATCCGAAATTCGAATTCACGAATGAAACTCGAAGCACGAATGACGAACTGGCGGCCGGGGCAGCGATGTCGCATGCCGGCCGGAGTGACGGGGTCTCCGGGCGAATCGCAAAGAAGCGCCCGAGGTGCGCGAATTGCCATGCTGAGCATACTCGTGAAGCATCTGATCTTGAACTTCATAGCCAGATCCTTCGCGAGCACGCTCAGGATGACGGTTTGCGATCGGGACGCAACTCCGGGCAGATTCGTCGCGCTCGCCCGAGCCGGCTTCGCACGTCTTCGCCATTCGTCATTCGTCGTTCATTCGTGCAATTCGGATTTTGGATTTCGAGCTTCCCTCGCCATGGGAATGCTGCTGTCGTGCCTGGCGGCTCGCGCCCGGGCACAGGAGGACCTGGCCAAGTCTCTCGGCGAGGGCTTTGCCGTCTATCGGTCGGAGCACTTCTCGCTGGTGAGTAACGCGTTGCCGACGGCCGGGCGGGCGCAACTGGCGGTGCTGGAGGACACCTGGGAAACGTTCTTCCGCGAGACGGCCAGGATCGGCCTGGAGCCGAAGAAACCGGAACAGCGACTGGCGTGCGTGCTGTTCGAGAAGCGGTCGCAGTTCCTTGACTATCTCAAGAGCATCGGCGAGACGGAGGCCGACTGGACGGCCGGGACGTTTCTGGCGCAGCGGGGGCAAACGGTCTTTTTCAACGATTCAGACAACCCGGCTTTCGCTGAAACATTGCAGGAACTGGCGCGGCTGGACGCGGAACTGGCCGAGGCCCGGGCGCAATTCGAGAAGACACCCAGGACGGAGGTGGCCCGGTTGATTCCGTTGCAGGAGAAGATCAAGCGGCTGGCGAACCAGCGGGCGGAGTTGCATCGGCGATTCGTGGCGGTGGCGTCGGCGTCCACGCTGGGTAAATCGCGGCATGAGACGGCCCATCAGCTCTTCTTTACGAGCGGCCTGCAGACCCCATCCCGGCAATATCCCTGGTTCCTGACCGAAGGGCTGGCGTGCCTGTTCGAGACGGCCGACAAGACCGGCCAATCCGGGCCGGGCCTGCCCAACGAATGGCGGCTGATGAGCTATCGGCGGGCGGAGCAGGCGAATGGCCTGATGGCGGTGAAGGACCTGCTGTCGTACACCCCTGGCGATCAGGAAGACGAGAGGACTGTGGCATGGCGCTACGCCCAGGCATGGGTGCTGATGCATTACCTGTGGAACGGCCGGGCGACCGACTTGCGCTTGCTTCTGGCGGATGTCAACGGCGACGCGGATCCGAAAGCCTGGCCGGCGATTTTCGAGAAACGGCTCGGTTCGGACCTGGCCGAACTGGACAGGCGGGTGAGGGAGCATGTGGAGGGGATGGCATCTACCGACGAACCCCGCGGGCGTTGATGCGGCATTGACGTTGTTTTCCCTTTGCGGGCAATTACTTGCGACACAAATTCTTGTGCCGTGGCGGATGAGCAGGTAGTATTCCAACCCACCGTCCATGATGGGATGGATGATGTGTTACGTGGGTTCGCGTTCGGCAAATCATTTTGTGAGGAGACCACATGACTGAGACCAACCGTATCGGTGGAGAACAAAGTGTTCACACCGGCCAAATCTTCATCGCCAGTTTTCTCGTTCTGATCGCCGCCGGCATCGGCTTCGGCGTGCGCGGCGGCATTCTCGGCGACTGGTCGGGACTTTTCGGCTTCACACAA
>JBEKVL010000818.1:0-3215 GCA_049514055.1 Tepidisphaeraceae bacterium
CGAAGAGGTCGACAAGACCTACCTCAAGGCCAACCATCTCAAGACCGGCGGACTGCTGCTCAAACCCGAGAATCTCCAGGGCGGCGTCCGGTCGCTGGGGCCCGTCTGGAACAGCGTCTATGTCAACATCTACCGTCCCAGATCCAAAGGCGATCCCGATCCGGCCGACACCCAGACCATCATCGATCTGGCCAATCTCATCAGTTTCGCCGACGATGCCGAATTTCGCCGGCGGCTGGAGAGCCTTCTCGACGTCGATGAGTTCCTGCGGTTCATCGCCATGCACACCCTGCTGGCCAATCTCGACAGCTACCTCACGACCGGCCACAACTACTACCTCTATGTCAACCCCACGAGCCGTCGCGTGCTCTTCCTGCCCTGGGATCTCAACCTGTCCATCGGTTCCTTCGTCTGGGCCGGCCAGCCGTCCGAGCAGATCCGCCTGAGCATCCACAAGCCGTATCTCATGCCCAACCGGCTGATCGAACGGGTTCTGGCCGTGGATGCCTGGAAGCAGCGATACCGCGGCTACTTGCGCCTCTACGCCGACACGGTCTTCGCCCCCGAGAAAATCCAATCGCAAACGGCCCTGCTCGCCGGCCTCGTGGAACAATCCCGGGCAAAATGGACGGAACTCGGCCAAAAGCCTCACCCCGCTCCAGGCCTGGGAATGTGGCGCTGGGGCCCGATCCCCGACCCGGCCGATTTCATCCCCGCCCGCATGAAATCCGTCCGCGCCCAACTCGACGACGCCGAAACCGGCTACGAACCGTTCTTCCAGCTGCGGACCATCCTCTTTGGCCCCCAAACCCGCCCGGCGAGATAACGTCCCTCACTTCGCCGCCAGCTTCATCTTCAGCCGATCCAGCAGCACCGCCGAAAGTAGGATGCCGCCCGAGACGATGTACCGGAACGCCGCGTCCACCCGGCGCAGGTCGAAGATGTTCCGGACAGTCCCCATGATCAGCGTGCCGACGATGATCCCCATCACCGAGCCGATGCTGCCGGTGATGCACACACCGCCCACCACACAGGCGGAGATAACCGTCAACTCGTAGCCCTGCGCTGTCTCAAACGGATGGATCGGCCACAAAATCCACATCGTCGGGGAAGAACGACTGATACTGGCCGTGTACATGCACGGCCGTATTGGCCCACCAGGGGAATGTCTGATGGAACGGCGTGCGATTGAACAGTTGCCCGCGCACCTCCACATACGACTTGCCCGGACACAGCGTAATCCCCGCCATTCCCTTCGTACGGATGAGCGGCTCATGCTCACCTGGCCAGGCCACAAATCACCGATCACTCCCGCACCCCTATCGAAGTCATCCAGAATAACGCACAATGCGGCAAAGGAGAAACCGTGACTCACCCACATCCGCAAGGTACATGGTCGTACCGAAAGCCCGCGCACTCCTCGAGCCGCGCGCGCATCTCTGCCACGTCGTGTCCGGGCTTGCTGCCCCGTCTTTCCCTCTGCCTCCTCCTTCTCGGGCTGCCCGCGCCGGCCCGCGCCGCCGACCCGGTCGTCCCCGCTCCGCTCACCGAAACCCCCGGGCAATACGAAGCCCGCATCAAGTGGTGGCGCGAGGCCAAGTTCGGCCTCTTCATCCACTGGGGCCCGTCCAGCGTCAACGGCACCGAAATAAGCTGGTCGCGCAAAGGCCATCCGTTTGACCACCCCGGCATGGAAACCGTTCCGCCCGAGGTCTACGACAACCTTTACAGGAAGTTCAATCCCACGAAGTTCGATGCCGACGCCTGGATGCAGATGGCCAAAGGCGCCGGCATGAAGTACGTCGTGCTCATCGCCAAGCACCACGACGGCTTCTCCATGTGGCCCACGAAACTGCGGCCGGACTACAGCATGTCCGCGACGCCCTTCAAGCGCGACATCGTCGGGGAGATCGCCGACGCCGCCCACAAACACGGCCTGAAACTCGGCCTCTACTATTCCACCCGCGACTGGACCCACCCCGACTACCTCAAGGATGGCAACGCGAAGTACAATGATTTCTACCATGGCCAGATCCGCGAATTGCTCACCAACTACGGCCGCGTGGACATGCTCTGGTTCGACCACGTCGCCGGCAACTGGGGCGACTATCGCTTCCGCGAACTCTACGACATCATCTACGGCCTGCAGCCCGGCATCATGGTCAACGACCGGGCCGCCCGTTTCATCCGCGGCACGGCCGACAAGCCCACGCCCGAAATCGCCAGACTCGTCCGCGGCGATTTCGACACCCCCGAGCAACGCATCGGCGTCTTCCAGCCCGACCGCGCCTGGGAATCATGCGTCACCATGACCGAGTGCAAGGACGGCGGCGGCTGGTCCTATCGCCCCGATGGCCGCACGCGAGGGTTCGAGGAGTGCATCCGCATGTTGGTGAGCTGCGCCGTCGGCGATGGCAACCTGCTCTTCAATGTCGGCCCGCTGCCCACCGGCGAGATCGAGCCCCAACAGGTGAAAACCCTCGGCCAGGTCGGCCGGTGGATGGCGAAATACGGCCAGAGCATCTACTCCACCCGCGGCGGCCCTCTGCCCAGCGGCCGCTGGGGCGGCCTCACCTGCCGCGGCGACACCATCTGGGTCCACGTCTTCGACTGGCCCGGCGAAACACTCCGGCTCAGCCCCATCAAACAAAAGGTCACATCCTGGAAAGTCCTCACCGGCGGCGAGGTGAAGGTCGTTCAGACCGACCGCGGCCTCGACATCGCTCTCCCCAGGGACCAGCAGGACAAAGTGGACACCGTGATCGAGCTCCAGCTCGACGCCCCCGTCACGGAAATCATCCGTAACGCCGCCATCCGTTCCATGTTCGAAGACCCCGCCTGCGGCACGCTGGTCTCCGCCGCCGCCACCTTCAAGGCCAGTTCCACGTCCGTCCACGATCGCCCGGCCACCCACGCCCGGCTCTTCTCCGGCGATCGCGTTCCCGAAGGCTACGCCTTCCACACCGCCGACGAACTCAACCCCTGGATCATCATCGACCTCGGCAAGACCGTGAGCGTCTGCGGCGTCCGCATCGAGAACCGCCCGGCCGAGCGCCGCACCGACGGCCTCATCCTCTCCATTTCCGAAGATGGCCAGACCTGGACGCAGACTTGGAAAGCCCCCCAATGGGAGCAGACTTGGGAAGTCCCGGTGACCCAACTCCAAGCCGGCGCCCCCGTCCCCGGCCGCCCCGCCCGGTATCTGAAACTCGAAA
>JBEKVL010000819.1:0-3214 GCA_049514055.1 Tepidisphaeraceae bacterium
CGGGCCGCCGCCCGGCCCCGGCAGGTCGGTGTTGCCGGCGAACTCCTGGTCGAAGGCGCGGTCGAGATTCATGGCGCCGGCGCCGCTGGAATAGTCCAGGCCCTGCGTGGTGACCAGCACGCCGCCGACGGACGTGGTGTTGTTCGTCCAGCCGGGGAGCTTGTCGGCGGAGTTCATGAGGATGGCCTTGACGATCAGCGTGTCGGTGGCTTTGGTGGCCGACCCGAGGCGGTCCCTCGCCGCGCCGACCATCAACGCCGCGCCGCCGGCAACCGTGGGTGACGCGAAGCTCGTCCCGGCAATGCCGATGTAGTAGAGGTCGTTCTGCCCGGGATAGGGATCGGTCAGGCCGGTGTTGGAGCCCGTGGAACCAGTGTACGCGGCCGCGATAATGTCCTGTCCGGGTGCCGTGATGTCCACGGCCGCCCGCACGGCGGGAATGTCGAGGTTGAGCTTGGGATTGTGGAAGTCGTTGGGACCGACATTGGAGAAGGTGGCGACGGTGCGATACGGCGGATTGTCCTGGTCCGACGCCAAAGCCCCCACCGCAATGCCGTTGTAACCGGAAGCAGGGCCGATCACCTGGGCCGTTCCCGTGTCGTGGTTTCCGGCCGCGAGACAGACCGTCTGACGATAGCTGACGATCAGGGCGTCGATCGTCATGGATTCCTGTGCCGTTCCGGTCGGGTCGTCGAAGCCCCAGGAAGAGTTCACCACGTCGGCCCGCTGAGTGATGAACAGGCCCGTGCCCTTGCCGAAAACCTCGATCGGCACGCCGTCACGCATGGGTATGAGGTAGCCGGAATTGAACGATTGCGTCGAGATGTTGAACTCGCCGGTGTTTCCCACCCAGCCCGTGGCGATCGCGGAGGAAATCAAGGCCGCGCCCGGAGCCATCCCGAACTGATAGTAGTAATAGCCGATCCCGGGCTGGTAAGGACCCAGGCCCGTCAGGATGGACCCCACCGCGGTGGCGTGGGGGTCGTATTGCGTCTGGCTGAAGATGGCATCCAGCGACGGATCCTGAACTTGGTACACACCCGGCCCCGCGGGCGTCGTAAAAACCTCGTGCTGGTCCCAGACATGGCCGGCTTCCACGTTGGCGATCACGACACCAAAGCCGTAGTAACCCTCATTGTAAAACCGCTCCGCACCCACGACCTGCTGGATTGGCAGGTAAGTATTGGACGAGACGATGGCCTTCGCCGGCCAGACGAGCGCACCCAGGATGACGGCGCACACGCAGACGAGGGCACACCACTGCCCGTGCCGGCCTGATCGTTGTACTGCCATCGCTGCCTCTCAGCCTGGTGGATGACGCCCGGAATCCGCACGCCACGCCCTCCAAGAGCGTCTGCGGTAATACTACCACACAAACTCATGGGGTGCCGCCGGCAACGCGTGTTACCGCCGATCATACGACCCGCGATCTCACAAGACGCCGGCCGGCAGATGAAGACCCGGTAATGCCCGATCCGATAATACGGCTGCAAGAAGAGACAGACGGCGAGTTATATATCCAGAAGACATGTATTGAAATCATACCATACAGATACCAAATAAAAATCGCCAAGAATCGGAACATCGGATCATTACTAATATCTGTAAATGTAGTTATTTCAAGTAGTTATATTAATTACATCCAGATCGATTTTACTCTTGAATTTATCCGAACATAATGCTACCATTACGCCGGTTTATGATTTACTAAACTACAAAGGAGACGACATGCCAGAAAACCTTGCCGACGTCGTATCGACTGCAGACCGCCGCGTCATTTCCTCCTCCGCCCTCACCACTCGCCAGCGTTGTCTGAGTCTGCTGCCCGAGCAGGACCGCATGGTCATGGGGCTGCTCCAGTCCGATCCGCCGGCCTCGATCCGGCAGGTGGCCGCACTGCTCAATCGCAGTCCCGGCACCGTCTCGCGGAAGGCGGCCCGCATTCGCCGCCGGCTGCGGCACCCGGTCGTCATTGCTCTCGCCAGCCGCGGACATACGCTCTCATCCCGCTTTTTCGACATCGCCATCGCCCTTTTCGCGGCCGGCCAGCCCCCCCACCTCGTCGCCCGCCGCCTCGACGCCGAAACGCGCGACATCGTCGCCATCAAACAATACCTCCACGGCTGGGCCAAATCCGCCTGAACTCCGTTCCTCATCTTTCATTCTTCACTTTGCATTCTCCATTCCGCATTCCGCATTCAAGCATTCCTCATTCTCTTCGGAGCCCCCATGACCACCCTCATCCGCCACCGTTTCTCCGTCCGCCGTCTCCCCGGCCCGTTCCGCTTCCCCGACGTCGCCCCGCCCGCGCCCGGCCAGATCCTCCTCCTCACCGGCCCCTCCGGCTCGGGCAAATCCACCCTCCTCCGCCAGCTCACCTCCTGCATCCCTGTCGCCCAACGGATCCACCTCAATGATCTCCCATTACCCAACAAACCCACCGTCGAACTCCTCCCGCACCTGCCCCTCGAAGACCGCCTGCGCCTGCTCTCCCGCGTCGGCCTGGCCGAGGTCTACTCCTGGCTCCGCACCCCGCGCCAACTCTCCGACGGCCAGCGCTACCGCCTCCGCCTGGCGTTGGCTTTGGCAAAACAAACCCCAAGTGCCGCCAGTGTCCTCCCTGGCGGTCCCCGCGCGACACAGACCAATCCCGGCACCTCCCCACTGGCAACTAACAACTACCAACTGGCAACTCTCCTCTCCGACGAATTCGCCGCCCCTCTCGACATCCTCACCGCCCTGGTCGTCTCCCAGGCCATCCGCAAACTCGTCAAAACAAACCCCACTCTCTCCGCCATCCTCGTCACCGGCCGCCACGAACTCATCCCCGCTCTGGCCCCCGACCGCCTCATCCACTGCGACTTCGGCCGCATCGAGGAAATCCAGCCACAACATTCTTAAACACGAAGGCACGAAGACACGAAGCGTCTTTCGTACTTCAATTACGATCTGCCAACATCACATTTCTGGTCATTAAGAAGACAGAAGACCCACTCCGCCGACTGGCCCCCGACAACCAAACACCGCTTCGTGCCTTCGTGTTCTTCGTGTTTAACAATTCCTCCGGAGATCCCATGAACCTCTCCATCCTCCCCGGCACTTCCCGCGACTACGACGCCCTGTCCCGCTTCCACTACCGCGCCGGCCGACCGGCCACCTTCGCCGCCGTCCACATCATCCGCCACACCCCGCCGCGCTACACCCGCCTCCCGCC
>JBEKVL010000820.1:0-3206 GCA_049514055.1 Tepidisphaeraceae bacterium
GCCACATGTAGAACGGCGTGCCCATCAGGAATCTCCCCGCTGGTATGGGCACGCACTTCAGGGTCAGCGCCTGGCCGATCTTCAGGACCAGCGGTGGCCCCTCCGGCATCACGAAGGGCTTGTCGGGGGCCAGCATCCGTTCGGGGTACTTGAGCCGGGCGGGCTCGATCCGGCTGGCGGTGATCCACCGCTTGCCGTCTTTGACCACCACTACCCCGGTGACGGCCTGGGCTTCGGCGGGCGGGCAATAGTGGTTCTTCGCTTTGCCCCCAGCACTGGCGAGCGCAGGACTCTGGGGCGAAAGATGGTACTTCAGACGTTCGGTGAACTGTGCCATCAGCTTGTCGGCCGCATCGGCATCGAGTCCTCGATCCGGGTAGAAGTCCTTCATGATCTTCTGCAGTTCCGCCCGGATTTGTGGCGTGCCGTCGATGGCATAGATCACCATCATGTGCTCGTCCGGCGTCGGCCTGGGCATGCACGCGCCGTCACAGAGCAGACTGCCCTGGATCGTGATTTCGGGGGAGGGCGTAACCGGTTCCGCCCGTCCGGGCCGGGGCAGGACCAGGACCGTCAGAAGCACGACACCGATAATCATTCTGGGGACGTCAGCCAGCATGTCCGCTCCTCATTAAAGTACTCGTCGGTCACCCGTTCCAGCAGATCGCTCAGGATCAGGGCGGATGTGCCAACACCAACCGCGCGTAGGGTTACGCGGGCAGGGGCAAACTGATCGAAGGGCGATCACCCTCAATCCAGGTTCGTTGCCGCCTGTCTTCAGTCGTTGTAGCTGTCCACTTCGTAGGACGAGAATCCAAAGTCGCCGTTGCTATCGCCCACGCCGTAGTTGAACCCCATCCCCGGATTGCCTGCGTTGTAGGTCTTGTCCGTGGCGGTGATCACTTCCACGCCGTTAAGGTATCCCTTGATGACATCGTCCACGATGGTTGCCTCCACAATGTCCCCGTCCTTGACTCCGTACTGCGCGCCGCTGTGCTTTTGCAGCGATGTCCAGTCGCCCACCTTCCCGTTCCATCTGACAATCTCCACGTAGGCGTTCTTGGTCTTCAGGCACCGCCAGAACACCTCGTACCCCGTGCAGCGCTGCCGCGTCAGCGTGCTGCGCAGGCGGATTTCGACTTCCTGGTAATACTTCTCCGTCTGGTTCCTGCTGAACACCTTGGCCTTCACGATCTGGTTCTTTCCCCATGGGCCCGTGAGCAATGCGGTCGGATCGGTGTACTCTCCCTTGCTCACCGCTCCATAGGCCACCCCGTTCTTGGTGATGACGTTGTACCAGTCGATCCCATCCTTCGCGCCGTTGATCCACTTGCCGTCCTCCAAGATCGGATCTTCGTCGAGGTGAAAACGCGTGCTGTAGGACTTCACTGACGCACCCGCGGGTTGCCATTTGCCTTCGGGAGCATTGGCGAGCATCACGCTGTGATGGCCGACGAGCGGCACATCGTGTCTGGCCACCTCCCTGGCCTGCTGGGCTGACGTGGCCTGGCACAGGGTGAACACCACAGCGGACATGAGCAATAGATATCGGGACATGTGCTTCCTTCGCCACATCGGATCGACACCCTCTGCGGTACGATCAGCCGTCGGAGGCGTTGAAGTGACCTCGGGCCGAATGAATGAACTGGCCATTGCGTCGCCCCGGTGCTGACGTTTCCGCAGCAACAGCACGGAGAGTGAGTCGGGCAGCGGCGAACTGAAGGCGTCACCGACTTGGGCACACCTCCGTGGCACAACACGTTGATGAGCGAGCAACCCGCATTACTTGCCGGCGAACAGTTCCGCGAAGAACGCCTTCATAGCTTCCCACGAGCGACGGTCGGCCGACTCGCTGTACGCCGCCCCCTTCGACGGATCGTTCCCGGCGCTGGGCCGGGTGAAGCTGTGGACGGCGTTGCTGTAGAGGTTCATCTGCCAGTCCACCTTGGCCTGGCGCATCTCGTCCTCGAACGCCGCCACATCCTTGGCTGGTACGAACGGGTCGTCGGCCCCGTGCAGGACCAGCACCTTGCAGCGGATGTTCCTGGCGTCTTCGGGATGGGGCGTATCCAGCCCGCCATGGAAGGTGACCACGCCCGCTACCTCCGCACCGCTGCGGGCCAGTTCCAGCACGGTCGTGCCGCCAAAGCAGTAGCCGATGGCGACGATACGCTTCGGATCAACCTGGGCGCTGGCCCGAAGGACCGCCAGCGACGCGTTCACACGCTGGCGCATCACAGCGCGGTCGGTCTTGATCTTCCCGGCCAGCGCACCGGCTTCCTGCGGGCCGGTCGGGCGGACGCCCTTGCCGTACATGTCCACGACGAACGTCGTGTAACCCATCCCGGCCAGTTGTGTGGCTTTCTGCCGGGTGTAGTCGTCGTTGCCCAGCCAGTCGGGCACCAGCAGCACGCCGGGTGCTTTTGCGTCCGTCTGAGGTGCGGCAAGGAAACCCTCGAAGACCTGCTCGCCGACCTTGTACTCGACGGCTTTGCCGCCGACGTCGGCCGCGCTGGCGGGCGCGGCCAGGACCATGGACGTCAACGCGATGCCGATTGCAGCGACCATCATGTTCATTGTGTACTCCTTCAACCGTTCACCAGATGCACCATTGTTTCCACTTCCCGTTGACTCGATCATAGGCCGGAAGACGCACGCGAGGTCGCCTGCCATTTCCCCGCCGCACGGCTGCGACATCGATATCTCACAAGCCTCGAAATGAATCCAGACGCGACTCGCCGAACACCGTGTTCGGCGAGTTCGCCTCGCACCCACACGAAAGGCAAATCCATGACCATGACCATCGATCATCCACCCGCCCGGCGTACAACTCCCGTCTCGGCCGCCCAGCGGCTGCGGGCCAGTTTCGCCGCGGCCCGGGTCAGTTTCACCTGGTTCGGGACGAGGAAATCTCTCAACGCCGATCAGAAAGAACAGGCCGCCGAGAGCTTCGGTGCCGAAGGCGCTTTCCTCTCGGCCGGCAAGAAGCTCATTGACACCCGCCACGAGCAGTTCCGGGCGGTCACCGCCATCCGCACCCGGATTCAGAACTACTGGCGGGGCTTGTCTCTGCCCTATCCCGAGCCCGGGATGCGGCTGATCCGCCAGGAGGATGTCGAACCCTTCTCCCGACAGATGGCGGAGTACAAGGCCGAGCTCGTGACGGCCGTCGACGAACTCGACCGGCACTTCACCGAGCTCAAGGA
>JBEKVL010000821.1:0-3201 GCA_049514055.1 Tepidisphaeraceae bacterium
GCCGCCGGTCACGTTTGCAGCGTCATGGTCTACTGGCAATACCCACCCCTGGCCGAGAAGTACAAAGTCCCCATCGTCGTCACCGGCTTTGAGCCGCTCGATCTGCTCGAAGGCATCCGCCGCACCGTAGTCCAGCTCGAATCCGGCCGTCACGAAGTCGAAAACGCCTACGAGCGCGCCGTCACCTTCGAGGGCAACAAGCCCGCGCAAAAGCTCCTGTCTGAAGTCTTTGAAGTCACCGACCGGGCCTGGCGCGGCATCGGCGTCATCCCCCAAAGCGGCTGGCGGCTCAACGACGAATACCGCCAATTCGATGCCGAAGAGCGCTTCCACATCACCGGCCTGCACACCGCCGAGTCACCCCTCTGCCACTCCGGCGACGTTCTGCGCGGCATCCTCAAGCCCGCCCAGTGCCCCGCCTTCGGCAAGGAATGCTCCCCCCGCCATCCCCTCGGAGCCACCATGGTCTCCAGCGAAGGCGCCTGCGCCGCTTACTTCAACTACGGTCGGTTTATCTCTGCCGAAGAACTAGCCAGCGCCGGAGCACCGAATGACTGAAACCATCCCTGAAACGTTCGCCGTCCGCGAAAAACCCGACTTCAATAACTGGTCCTGCCCGCTGCCCCTGGCCGATTACCCCAACATCGTCATGGGTCACGGCGGTGGCGGCAAGCTCGGCAACGAACTCGTCGAGCACCTCTTCCTGCCCGCCTTCCGCAACCCCGCTCTGGAAAACCTCGGCGACGCCTCCATCCTCGACCTGCCCTCGGGCCGCCTCGCCATGTCCACCGATTCCTTCGTCGTCCAGCCGCTCTTTTTCCCCGGCGGGTCCATCGGTGAACTCGCCATCAACGGCACCGTCAACGATCTCGCCGTCTCTGGAGCCATCCCGCGCTACCTCAGCGCCAGCTTCATCCTCGAAGAGGGCTTGCCCCTCGTCCAACTCGCCCGCATCGTCGCCGACATGGCCCGTGCTGCCTCGATTGCAGGCATCGACATCGTCACCGGCGACACCAAAGTCGTCGAACGCGGCCATGGCGACGGTTGTTTCATCAACACCACCGGCATCGGCTCCCTCCGCCCCGGCATCACCGTCGGCCCCCGCCTCGCCAAGCCCGGCGACGCCATCCTTGTCTCGGGAACCATCGGCGACCACGGCATGGCCATCCTCAGCGTCCGCGAGGGCCTCGAATTCGAAAGCCAAATCCGCTCCGACTGCGCCTCTCTCAACCACCTCATCGCCCATGTCCTTGAATGCGCCGGTCCCAGTGTCCACGTCATGCGCGACCCCACCCGCGGAGGACTCGCCAGCACCCTCAACGAAATCGCCCTCGCCTCCGGCGTCGGCATCCTCCTCGACGAACCCTCCCTGCCCGTCCGTCCCCAGGTCCAATCCGCCTGCGAACTCCTCGGCCTCGATCCCGTCTACGTCGCCAACGAGGGCAAAGTCGTCTTCTTCGTCGCCCCCGAAGCCGCCGACGCCATCCTTGCAACCCTCCGCAACCACCCTCTCGGCCAAGACGCCGCCCGCATCGGCCAGGTCACCGCAACCCACCCTCGCCTCCTCCTCGCCCGCACCAGCATCGGCGCAACCCGCGTCATCCCCCTCCAAATCGGCGAACAACTCCCCCGCATCTGTTGAACAGATTTCGCCACACCCGCGAAGCAACGGCCATCTCTTAATGCTTTAGTTGACAGCGATTCCCCTCCAGCCTATAGTCCTAACTGTTTAAGAGAAGTCGCGCCCAGAGCACACACTAGAAATTGCTGACGCGGAGAAGCCTGAATGAAATGTGCGATTGTTAAGATCGGTCTTGTCTTCCTGCTGCTCTCCGCTGGCGCTCTTTCGGCGCAACAGGTCGGCGGCGCCGTCGAGCCCGTGCCTCCGAGCATCAAAATCACCGCCCAAACCGTGGTCATTGACGCCGTCGTAACAGACCACAGCGGTAAGGTGATCCCGGATTTGACGCCTGAAGATTTTCGCGTCTTCGAGAACGGCATTCCGCAAAAAATCAATTTCTTTGAGCCGCATCTGAATACTGCGACGGCCAAGCCCGACGACGTTCACCCCTTGCCACCCAACACCTTCAGCAACACCCAGCAGGTTACGCCCGCCGGAGCCCTCAATGTGCTCCTCATCGATTCGCTGAACACCAACACCGCGGACAGGATCGGTGTGCGCCATCAGCTGCTGGACCTGGTTGATCATCTGCCTCAGGGCTCGCCCATCGCCGTCTTTGAACTCGCAGACAAGCTCAGCATCGTGCAGGGATTCACCACCGATCCAGTCCAGTTGCGCGCCGCCCTCACCCGCTTTGCACTTGATCCCTCGCAACCGCTCACGCAAGCGCTGTCGGGCGGAAACAGCGTGCAAGACGCCTCGGTCAGTAGCTTGAGTTCGGTGGCCGCCAGCGGCGCCGGGGGAGCGCAGGGCAGTGATTTCATGAGTTCGCTGCAAAGCTTCACCGCGCACGCTTACGATGTAGAGCAAAACCGCCAGGTGTTCACTACACTCGAGGCTCTGCAAGAGATTGGCCGCTATCTTTCGCCCATTCCAGCGCGAAAAAATCTTTTGTGGGTCTCCGGCTCCTTTCCGCTCTGCATCCCCGGCATGACGTACTCTTCAGGTGAAGATTGTCCCTACAACGACCTGATCAGCAAGGCGATGAACGCCCTCGCCTCCGCGCGTGTTTCCCTCTACCCCATCGATACCGGTGTCCTGGGCGTGCCGGGGTCGGATATGGGCATCGGAGCCGGGTCACAGGCCGGGTTACCGGCATCGGTCAACCTCGGAAAAGACAATTTCCGCCGCGTCACCGCCGATGTCATGGCCGAGGCCACCGGCGGAAAATCCTTTCACGGAAATAACCTCCGCCAAGAAATGGCCGACGCCATCGAGCAAGGCGCCCGCTATTACACCCTCGCCTACATACCCAGCGGAGACAAAAGCAAAAACCCCGAGCGCAAGATCGAAATCCGCATTCCCTCCGGCAAATTCAACGTCTTTTATCGGCGAAGCTATTTTGATGAGAGTGCAAATCCTCAGGTCAAAGGCGCCTCTCAGCCCGATGATCCCCTGCGCACCTTGATGATGCACGGAATGCCCTCTTTCTCCCAGGTGCTATATCGCCTCACTGTGGAACCCGCGCCCAGCGACCCACAACTTGCTGGCGAAAACACATCCTTGCAAAAGCCCGTCAA
>JBEKVL010000822.1:0-3196 GCA_049514055.1 Tepidisphaeraceae bacterium
ACATGATCGTTCTCCTGTTGGCAGGGTCCGCTTCAGCCGACGCGGCGTAGCCGTGCCCGCGGGACTCCGCGTCCGCTGAAGCGGACCCTACGAACTACATCAGCGACCGGCCACCGTCCACGCGGATGACCTGCCCCGTGATGTACGTGCCTTGCGTCACCAGGAAGTGTACCAGATTCGCCACATCTTGTGCATCACCCGCCCGGCCCAGCGGCACACGGGCCAAGTATGCCGCGCGAGACTCCTCGGGGAAGTTGTCCGGCCACTGCACGACGCCCGGCGAAATCCCGTTGACCGTCACCTCCGGTGCCAGTTCGCGGGCCAGGCTCACAGTCAGGTTGAGCATGGCGGCCTTGCTGGCGCAGTAAGTCGCGAATCTCGGCCACGGCCGCTCGGCCAGGATGTCCAGCATGTTGATGACGTGCCCCTGAACCTCTCGCAACTTCGGCCCCAGCGCCCGGCAGAGCAGCGACGGCGCTTCGACGTGAATGGCCATCATCCGCCGCATCCGCTCAACGACATCGGCCGGATTATCCGGCTCGCAGATGCTCGCATTATTCACCAGCACATCGACCCGTTCCACGCCACTCGCAACGGCCTCAACTCCTTCGGGTATCCGCGTCAGGTCCGCTTCGATCGCCATCGCCTCACGGCCCAGTGCTCGAATCTGGCCGCAGACGGCCTGGGCATCGGCCTCGCTCCGGTGATAGGTCACGACAATATCAAATCCCCCCTCCGCCAGGCGCAGGGCAATTGCCCGGCCGACGCGCCGGGCTCCTCCGGTGATCAATGCCGTTTTGCCCGTTGTTTGCTTCATCCTTGCGTACTATAACGTCCGGGCATGGAAATTAACCTGATCGTACTCAATGCCGGCAACTCCCGGCTGGCCATCGGCACGTTCGTGGCCGGCGAGATGCAGCACGTCGTCCGCGTTTCCAACGACGACCGCGCCCAATGGGCCGCCGAGATCGCCAAGGCCTGGGAGATCATCAAGGACCGCGAGGAACCCGCCGTCACGGCCGCCAGCGTCAACCCGCCGATGGCCGCCGCAGTCGACCAAGCCGTGCGCGCCGCGATTGGCCAGGAAGTGGAGTGGGTCGGACGTGATATCGACCTGCCCATCAAGGTGCTCACCGACCATCCAGCCGAGACGGGCGTCGATCGCGTTCTAAACATTGCGGCCGCCTACGAACAGCTTGAACATGCCTGCATCGTGGTCGATGCCGGGACGGCCATCACCATCGACCTCTGCAATAACAAAGGCGAGTTTCTCGGCGGGGCCATTGCCCCGGGTGCAGGCACGATGCTTCGTGCGATGCACCGCGAAACCGCGCAACTTCCGTTGGTGGAACTCGATGTGCCGGCCGCCCCTTATGGGAAGAACACGCGGGAGGCCATTCTCCACGGCGTCTACCACGGCATTCGCGGGATGGTCAAGGAGATTGTCGAAAACTATGCCACGGATCTCGGCGCCTGGCCGGAGGTCATCGCCACGGGCGGCGATGCCGAGAAACTCTTCGGCGGCTGGGAAATCGTCCATGCGGTTTCGCCGGACCTGACGCTCTACGGAATCGCCCTGGCCTACACGGAACATCACATCCATCACGATGAAGTCTGAGAATCGCCAACTCCTGCTCACGCCCGCAGGCGCCGGGGCCATCGCCGTCATTCGCCTGATCGGCCCACGTGTCAGCGATTTTCTGCGCGAGCACTTTTCCCGGCCAGTGCCGCCGGTGTCCCCACCGACGGAATCCGTGGCAGGGGATTCCGCCAGTGAGGGCACTGGCGGCAGTGTCTGCGTCCGCGACGGTAATCAGCCAGTGCAACCGGGCCGATGTGTTCACGGCGACCTGCGCGACGGCGAGACTGTGATTGACGACGTCGTGGTGGTTCTCGGCGACGGTGTGGCCGACATCAGCGCACACGGCGGGCCGTGGGTCGTTCATTGCGTGGCCGATCTCGCTCGTCAGGCGGGTTTCGAGCCGTCGGACGAACTGCTCGACGGAACCGATGGCGACACGATCATCGAAAAAGAAATCGCCGTCGCGCTGCCGCTGGCCAGGACGGCGCTGGGCATTGGCGCGCTGTTGGCGCAGCGGGAAGCTTGGTCGCGAATCACGCCCGCCGACCTTCCACGAATGCTGGCGGATCAGTCGCTGATGCACTTGCTGCATCCGCCGCGTGTGGCGATCATCGGCGTGCCGAATGTCGGCAAATCGACGCTGGCCAACCAGCTTTTCGCCCAGGAACGATCCATCACCGCCGACCTGCCGGGCACCACGCGCGACTGGGTCAGCGAGCTGGCGAACATTGACGGGCTTCCGGTCATGCTCGTCGATACACCGGGATTGCGGCGGAGCGATGATCCCATCGAACAGCAGGCAATCCAGTGCAGTAAGCCGGTCATCGCGGTGGCTGACCTCGTCGTGCTTGTCCTCGATCCCACACAGGACCGCGCCGCGCAGGACGAGCTTGCGGTCGAGTATCCGGCGGCCCTGCGCGTGCTGAACAAGACCGATTGCCCGGCGCCGTGGCAATGGGATGATGCGCCGGTCAATTGCGCCTGTTCGGAGTTCGCGATTCAGCGTGTCCGTCCGGACGTGCCACATGAAGACACGCTAAAGCGTGAACTCCGAACGAAAACAAACAGCCAGGGAGGATTGCCCCCGGGCAACGCGACAACTGAACCCGTTCGCGCGGTCGCCACCACAGGAGCCGGCGTGGACGAACTCCGCCGGGCCATCCAGCGGCATTTCCATTGTGAAGCCTGCGATCCCCTTCTTCCACGCTGCTGGACCGACCGCCAGCGAGCAGAAATCCGCTGGCGAATTGCCCGCAGTTGACGGTTTGATGGGGACAGGGGGCGTTGGGAGATGAAGGGGTCGAGGCGGACGCTGAGTTTGAGTTCCTGGTTGGCTTGCGTAGCCAGCGGCTGAGGATCGCCGGGGAGGGCCACTGGTCGGGGTTTGGGCCGGCGGGTTGCAGATGGAAGGCGCCCCATCCTCGTATATCTGCGCACCGCTCGTGGCGACGTCAGTCGGTTCGCCAGTCGTACAGCATCCGCGTCACCCGGTTGGGCCACTCGCGCTGGAGCATCGAGAACGAGAGTTTCAACGAACTGGTCAACCGCTGGAACGGGGACCATGTGTACAAGCACGATCCGCAGTCGATCCTGATCTTCTGGCTGCTGCTGTCG
>JBEKVL010000823.1:0-3178 GCA_049514055.1 Tepidisphaeraceae bacterium
TGCGCGCCCAGCCCGATCTCATCCAGCATCCCCTGCACGTATCGGACGCGACGGGTGGCCCGGCAGGAACCTTCCAGGTTGTGGCAGTTGTCCTCCTCGCACGCGACAACGCACAGCAGATCCGTCCCGGCCTCGAAGATCCTCAGCAAATGCTCCGGCTGAAGCCGGCCCGCGCAGGGGACAATCACCTCGTCGACCGCGGTCGGCCACGGAAACGCCGGCGTGACAGGCCGGCGAAAACGGGCACAAGCCTCCACGCCCGCGCGGGCGCAGTTGCTACAAATAAACACGGTGACTCTTTTATCCGTGCCGACCTGGCCGGATTTTTTCAGGGCGCCCAGTTGTTGGACTGTCACACAACCCGTCCTCTCGGCCGTCGTTCCCACGTGAGCCCCGTCCCACGGCTGTTTGGGACGGTTGAGTCCCATTGTCTCCCTTTCGCATCGTCTTTCAAGGCGCTGGCAGGGAGAATGAGCCGCTTACGCTCTTCTTATCCTCTCTGCAATCGCCGTGCGGAATCCAGCCACACGATCTTCATATTCCCGTAATCACCTGCGTTTGCGGCCTGGCAGCGGGAACTGGAGGGAAACTCCCCGGTTCTCCCCCTCGCCGCCCTGTCCGAGTGGGCCTGAAAACACCCGAGGGCACGCGGATTCGCGGCGATTGGGCGTGGAATGCCTCGGCGTGGAAACGCCGGTATCTACGGCGAAAGGCCAACGGGTCTTCGACCTCCCAAACGCATGCTGATTACTTGTGTATGCAAGGTATATGCGACTCCTCCGTCGCATTCGGAGCAAACTATGCCGACATGGAAGTTGATTGTGACTGTAGTTCTGGTTACTGTCCCCGTTTGGGCCGGCGAGCACTGGCCGCAGTTCCGGGGGCCACAGGGCAACGGCCACGCCGATGCGACAGGCATTCCAGTCAAATGGAGCGAGACGCAGAATGTCGTCTCGAAGACCGCGATTCACGATCTGGGCTGGTCGTCGCCGGTGGTCTGGGGAAACCAGATCTGGATGACGACCGCCACCATCAACGGGCGGGAGATGTTCGCCGTGTGCGTCGATCTCGCCGGCGGCAAGGTGATCCACGACGTCAAGGTTTTCGACACACCCGCGCCGGAACACGTCGCCAGCACCAACAGCTATGCCTCGCCGACGCCGGTGATCGAAGCCAGCCGGCTCTATGTGCATTATGGCACCTACGGCATTGCCTGCCTCGATACGGGAACGGGAAAGATCGTCTGGAGCCGTCGCGACCTGAAATGCGACCACCACGAAGGCCCCGGCTCCTCGCCGATGGTGTGGGGAAATCTGCTGATCGTCCACGTCGATGGTCGCGATGTGCAGTACGTCGTCGCCATGGACAAGACCACCGGCCAGACGGTCTGGAAGACCGATCGCTCGATCAACTACAGCATCTACAACCAGAACGAACGGAAAGCCTTCTGCACGCCGATCGTGATTGAAGCGGATGGCCGCAATGAACTCATCAGCTCCTGCGCCAAGGCGGTGATGGGTTACGATCCAGGTACGGGACATGAGCTCTGGAAAATCCGGTACAATGGCTGGTCCGTCACGCCGCGGCCGGTCTTCGGGCAGGGATTGGTGTTCATCATCACCGACTACGAGCGGCCGGAACTCTGGGCGATCAAGCCGGGCGGCAATGGCGACGTAACCGGCAGCCACGTCGCCTGGAAGATGACCAGGGGCGCGCCGTCGCGGTCGTCGTTGCTCCTGATCGATGACCTGCTGTACATGGTGAGTTCCGACGGAATGGCCTGCTGCGTGGAAGCCGGGACCGGGCAGTTGGTCTGGAAACAGCGACTCGCAGGCAACTACTCCGCGTCTCCGATCTACGCCGACGGGCACATCTACTTCTTCAATCACGAGAGCGTCACGACGGTGATCCAGCCCGGCCGCGAATACAAGCTCCTTGCAGTCAACGAACTCGACGGCCCGCAAGAGTTGATGGCCACCCCCGCGGTGGTTGGCAAAGCACTGTTGGTGCGTACCAGGAGCAGTCTTTACCGCATTGAGGAGCGAAAGTAGCCCATGCCGGCAGAAACCATGCTGCCGCTATAATGCCCCGCGTAGCTCTATGCCCCACTGGCACTACTTCTCCGACGGCGAGAAAGTCGGCCCGCTCGACGACGAGGCCGTCCGCCTTCTCCTGGCCGAGGGACGACTGTCCCCCGACGGTCTGGTCCAGCGTGACGACTGGACCGAATGCCGGCCGCTACGTGATGTTCCCGAACTGGCCGCCGATCCCGCCGCGCCATCCACGCCCGCCGTTCCAGTCCTGGACTACGAAAGCCGCACGGATATCAAGTACAACGCCGAAGGCCGGTTCCACGCCATCGTCTCCGGCCTTGCCGCCGCCCTCTGCATCATTCTCCTGGCCGCACCTTCATATGGAAGTGCCTTTCAGACCATGTCCGCACTCGCGGCTTTCGCTGCCGGGCGGAAAGCGCTGACTGTCATGCGGGACAACGGCACGACTCAAGACCGGTTCCTTGCCTTCGCCGGCACGTTTGGCGGTATCATCGGCCTTGTTTGCAGAATCGTTCTCTGGTGCATTCACTACTTCAGATGAATCACTTCCCCTTCGCCTGCCGCAGCGCTGCCGAGAACCATCCATCGGTGGATGCGGGCTTGGCGGCCGGTTTGGCGACGGGTCGCGGTGCGACGGATGCAGGACGACTGGGGCCAGTTGGGCGATCCATGGCGGGCTTGGGACGGGCGGCGGTCACGCCTTTCTTCATGGAGAGCGCGATCCGTTTGCGCGTCAGATCCACTTCCAGTACGGTCACTTCAACCCGCTGCTGCACCTTGGCGACTTCGTTGGGATCCTTCACGAAGCGGTCGGCAAGCTGGCTGACATGCACGAGCCCGTCCTGGTGAACACCGATGTCCACGAATGCGCCGAATGCGGTCACGTTCGTGATGATGCCGGGAAGTTTCATCCCTGCCTTTACATCTTCAATCTTCTGCACGCCGGCGGCGAACTGGAATGCCTCGAACTGCTCCCGCGGATCCCTGCCGGGTTTGGCCAGTTCCGCGACGATGTCCGTCAGCGTCGGCAGGCCGACGGTGCCACTGACGTATTTCTGCTTGTCGATCTTCTTACGCAGAGTCTCGTCGCGCACCAGGTCCGTGATGGTTGCACCGAGATCGGC
>JBEKVL010000824.1:0-3174 GCA_049514055.1 Tepidisphaeraceae bacterium
GGTCTTTCAGTGCGAACACGGAGTTGACCGGCCGGAGACGGCAGGCGATGTCGGCGAAAGCATCGGACCATTTGAGTGTCAGCGCCCCAAGACGACCCAGCAGGTGGGCATACATCGCCGGTTCCTTGCCAGTGCAACCGGCGGCAAGATCGTCGAGATATGCCTTGTCGCCGGGCGGATACCGGCGGGCGACCTCCGTCAGCACGTCGCGGGCCTCATTCAGGGGCTTGTCGCGCATGGCGATGGCCGCCGCCCGGCGGACGGCCGGGGAAGGGTCTCTGGCTTTTTCCAACATTACGAGGGATTCTGTTTGCTGCATGGGATATTCCGATCAGGTCACGCGGGCGCTTTCGCCTTGGGACGACAACTCTCGATCTTGTCCATGGCTTCCGGGCTGAACAACTGTTCCCCGCAGCTCGGACACTCATGGAATTGAACATTGGGTACGACGTAGCGACGCCCTCTGTATGTACGGGTCAGCGACCGACGAACCAGTCGCAGTTCCTGACTTCCGCAGGTTGGACATGTCTTATGCTGCATCATGCGAATCACTCGGCCAATTTGGCTGATATGAGGAAATAATAAGTCTCAATGCCGTCCTGTTCAACAAATTTTCCCTTTGTGTATATCTGAATACCACTCAGGGTCGGGCTCTGGATGATATGGAGATACTCCCGTTTCGCCTCCCTGAACGGGCTCGTCGAACGGATCGTCTTGTAGATGGCATCGGCATTGAGGATCGACTCGGCAATGTCAAGACGAGTCAAATCATCCATATCCATTTCGTCGGCGGCCTTGCGGCTGAAGTCATATCGCCCCGCAAGCACCGCCCGCTTGATACGAACCAGGGTGCTGTTCACGCAATCTTGTCTACCCGCGGACCCAACGTAGCGTTGTCCGAAATGAGCAACGCGTGCTGCTTCACCTCACGGATAATTCCGAATCTCCGCCAGCAGCGTCTCCTGCGCGCTCGGGGCCGCCGCCAGGAACGGCACCTTCGCTCCGCGATAACCCGTGAGGTCGAAGGGGAACACGTCCTTCCCCGCCGGATCGGTGAACCGGCCGCCGGCTTCCAGCACCACGGCCGCGGCAGCGGCGGCGTCCCAGATCTTGCCGGCGATGGTCACCGCTCCGTGGGCAATGCCCGCGCCAACCTGGCAGGCCTCCAGCGCGGCCGAGCCCATGATCCGCAACTTCCAGGTTGTCTGCCCCAGCCAGCGAACGGGGTACTGCGGCAGCCGGCCGGTCTTGTCCAGGAGATTACTGGTGAGCATGATCACCGAACGGTCGCTGAGCGGTGTGGTGAGGGCGGTGATTCGCTTGGTGTCCATCCACGCTCCGTGGCCCTTCTCGGCCGCGTAGACGATGCCGCGGCAGACATCGTATACCACGCCGGCCACGGGATAGCCGCGGTCGAGCAGGCCGATGCAGACGGCGAACGTCGGGACACCGGCCACGAAGTTGTTGGTGCCATCCAGCGGATCGATCACCCACACCCGCCCGGCCGAATTGGGGCAGTCAAACGTGATGTCGTCACCCGCGTCGTTTTCCTCGCCGACAATCCCGTCGCCGGGAAACCGCTGGCGCAGGCCGGCGGCGATGTGCCGCTGGCTGGCCCGGTCGGCGTCGGTGACGGCCTCGCCGCTTGCGGCCTGATGGGTCTTCGTGAGGCGCTCGACGCGGCCGAAGTGTCCGAGAATGATCTTCCCCGCGCTGCGGGAGAGATCGACGATGAATTGCAAATCGCTGGACAGACTCATGGGCATGGTTGTCATGCCGGATGCGTGCGGTGTCAAGCGCTACCCATGTTCGGAGTTCATGCTTCAGCATGTCCAAAGCCAAGAAGTTGGATCGCAGCTCCACCTACGAGGTCGCCGGGGCATTGGCGTTTACAGAGTGGTTCATACCAGCGACAATCATTAGGGTGTAACCGGCCTTGCGCATGACACTCAGTAGGTTAGTTGGTCAACATCAAGTCTAGTTGCTGCACTGAACGGGCGTGCAGATAGAGCCGGCTGTTCTCGTGCTGGACGCGATACTCCTGGAAAGCCTGCCAATCGCCGTTGGCATAGATGGTCCGCAGTTGCAGCATCGCCTGGGCACCGGGCACCTTCCAACGCATCCCGGCCCGCTCCATCCGGTCCTTGATCACATGGCGGCAGGCACCCTCGATGACGCCGGTGGCAATCGGATAGCCTGCCCGCAGATACTCGTCGTAACGCATGCGGTGCAGGTTGGCCGCCAGGAAGTCGCCCAGTTTCCCCAGCCTCGCCTTGCGGGCTCCCCGCAACTGGCGCCCCAGCCGCCGCAGGCCGCTGATGACCCCGGCGGCCTCGCCCTCCAGCACCCGCAGCAGTCGCTGCCGTACGAACTGCGACGCCTCGTCGCTGCCCTCGGCGTGGAACAGGTGGGCCGCCTCCCACAACCGCGGGAGCACATGCATCAGGTCCAGGATGTCCACCGTCCGTTCATCCCGTGGGAGATATTTGTTCCGGTCGGTTTCCAGCGAAATCTGGCCGTCACTCAGGATGAACACCATCGTCATTCTGAGCGTACTCGCGAAGAATCTGGCTCTGGACTTCGAGGCCAGATCCCTCGCGAGTACGCTCGGGATGACAGTGTGTATTCACTACGACTTTACGACGTACATTAGTACACCATCCGCTACCGCCCCTCGATAACCCCCAGCCGCACATCCGGCACCTCGCCCTGCGGGTAGGCCCTCATCCGGATCGCCGGGCTGTTGGCGGGGACGCGGAAGTCTCGCGTGAGATAGGACGCGAAGCCCGGATCGGCCGTCTCACTCCCCTGCTCCAGGGTCAGTTCCTTCTGCGCGTCGGCCAGGGTCTTGTACTTCTTGTTGAATCCCCAGGCGACACCCCAATTGAACAGACCCTGGCCCGCCGACGCGCAATAGAGATTGTCGCCGTGGTTCAGTTTCAGTAGCGGCAGGGTTAGGCCCGTCGGCTGGCCCCGGCCGTCTTTGGCGGTGTAGGCGCCGGCCGCGTCCTGTTCCAGCCGGGCCTGTTTCACGCCCGCGGCCGTGCGCATCTCGGCGGGCCAGTGGCGTCCATCGGACGTGTCGAACCAGCCCCAGCACTGGGCGTCGCGGTTGTACGCAAGCACGTTGTTGCGCACGATCTGGTCGTGGTTCCAGACGGCGACTTCTCCGCC
>JBEKVL010000825.1:0-3166 GCA_049514055.1 Tepidisphaeraceae bacterium
TTTGATGATGAGCGGGTGGCGGTTTTCGTGTTCGGCGAGGACTTTGGCTTCGATTTGCGGGATGCGGTTGAGCTTCCAGGAGGTCAGGATGAGCTGCTGGGCGAGGTTGAATTGTTCGACGGCCTGGGGGTTGAGTTCTTCGAGATAGCCCTCGGCGAAGAGGTTGTAGTCGGCGGGGTTCTCCGTAGGAAGCAGTGGGGATTGGGAAGTGAGGCCGTGCTTGAGGGCGTTGAGGGCGGATTTGGCTTTGCCGGCGGCGGTGCGGGGGCCGGTGGATTTCTGGGCGTTGAGGCGGTTGGCGGCGGTTCTGGGGTCGATTTCGGCTGCTGGTGCGGTCATGAGGTTCCTTTGTTAGGGTTGTTATCATG
The DNA here is from genome assembly GCA_049514055.1 of Tepidisphaeraceae bacterium. GTDB lineage: Bacteria > Planctomycetota > Phycisphaerae > Tepidisphaerales > Tepidisphaeraceae > JANYKD01. Next base: position 369 of record JBEKVL010000825.1, read on the forward strand.
ATAACGCACTGCAAATATTAATACAAGATGAATATTTGCAATGTCATATGTTGTTAGGGGTAGTGAGTGACGTGGTTCAAGGGTTCATAGGTTTAAGAGTTCAAGGGGGTGGTTCGGCGAGGCCAGTGGGAAAGTAGCCGGGGTTGTGGCGGTGGGATGCCGGACGGGTCGGTTGCGGCCGCCGACGTGAGCGTGTGACGGAAGAGGTTCACGTCCGGATGTATTCGGTTCTTATCCGTGTCCCTCAGTTTGCCGCGAAGTTTGCGCCGTGGCATGCCCGGTGGCGTCATCCACGCCGATTTGCTGTATATCGAGTAACGATATATACTTCACCTTGTGATCAGATCGTTTCGCGGCAAAGACGCTCCGGCCTTGTTCAGCGGGCGTTGTCCGCGCCAGTGGCTGGCGATACGTTCCGTGGCGGAACGCAAGCTGGCGCAGCTAAATGCCGCGGCCACGCTGGATTTCCTCCGCGCGCCGCCGGGCAATCACCTGGAGCCGCTGAAGGGAGACCGTGCCGGGCAGTGGAGTATCCGCATCAATGACCGATTGCGGATATGTTTCCACTGGGATAACGGCGATGCGTTGAATGTGGAGATTGTCGATTACCATTGAGGAGAGACCGCCATGATCAAGAACGGAATGCGGCCGATTCACCCGGGCGAGATTCTGCGCGAGGAGTTCATGGCTCCGCGAGGGCTGTCGGCCAATGCGCTGGCCAGGGCATTGTGTGTGACGCCCGCCCGCATCAACGACATCATCCGCCGGCGGCGCGGCGTCACTGGAGACACCGCATTGCGCCTGGCGCGGTATTTCGGAACCGACGCGCAGTCGTGGTTGAATCTTCAGTCCGCCTACGATCTGCGCCTTGCGGAAATAGCGGCCGGCAAAACCGTCGAACGCCAGGTGAAGCCACGCGCGGCTTGACGTGGCCGAGGAGCAGTGAATCAGCCAAGTAACTCGGATAAGGCGGATGGTCCCGGTCATTGTCCGTGTCATCGAGGGGATACGGTGCCAGGCGTTACACCGGCGTGTTGCCGTCGGTCCCCGCCGCGCGGCGTGCCGCCCGCGTCATGGATGACACCCTGCAAGGAAAGGACTCCCATGCTTCCCGTTCTATTGGCCAGGCCGGCATCGCACGAGACTCGTTTGCTGTGCGGTCGCTCTCGTCCGTGGAGTTGCATGGCCTGTCCCCCGGGGCACGATTCAGGCGGTCTGCTTCGCGAGTACGCACACGAACAACGTACTCCATCGCGGCGGAAGTTGTGGTGCGGGCTGGAAGCCTGCACCGCAATACCATTTGGGCCGCGATGGAGTGTTCACTGCACTATGACGTGATTCCACACGGGTCAGTTGCGAGGTTTTTGAGAGAATACATGCGCCGTTACTCGCTATCGACGGATTTCGGTACTGGCGGGTGTACGACGTTGGTGGGCCGCTGTGCCCCCCGTATCCACCGTTTGACGCGCCGGATTTCACTGTTTCCAAGCCTACGACGTGGCCCACGCAGCCGGCTGATGCTACCGAGCCGTGACATGCGACGGCTCAATCGAAGACGTACTGCGTATCGAACTCGATGCCATGTGCGCTGAGCAACCGCAGCAACTCGGACTTGAAGTTTCCGGTCTTGTGATGGTCCATTTGCCCCGCGATGTATTTCTTCACGGCCGCCTCTTGCGATTTGCTCACGGAGAATACGCTGTAGCCCTCCTGCCAGGCGAACGCGCGCAGCGACGGATGGGCGTCGTGGATCCACTTCGAGGAGCGCGCCTTCACGGCGCGCATCAAGTCCGACACAGACCTGTCAGGCAGCCACCGAAGGTACATGTGTACATGGTCGGCCACGCCACCGATATCGTAAAGCACGCCTCTCTCTGCGCGGATAATGCCGCCGATGCACGGATAGAGACGTTCCGCAACACCCGGCGTGATCCACGGCTGACGCTGGTGCTGAAGACGATGTGAAGCAGAATCTGGGAGTAGGTACCGGGCATCGCTGGCCTTTCTTCGATACGGGAACTTCCTTCGCCCCTCCGGGGCGAGAAGGGAGTACGAAATATCTCCCACGGGTTGCGCGACGCCCGCCTCGCGGCGGGCTGCGCTTCACCCGTGGCTATCCGCGGCCCCGCCGGGGCCGAGGGGTTCGACGCCGGGTTCCCACGGGTTGCGCGACGCCCGCCTTGCGGCGGGCTGCGCTTCACCCGTGACTACAAACCTTGACCCCGCCGGGGCCTGTTCGGGCGGACGTCAACTGTCCCGCAGCGCCTTGAACAACGCCTCCACGTTCTCGATCGGCGTGTTGCCCTGGACGTTATGCACCGAGTTGAAGACGAAGCCGCCGTCCTGGTTGAAGATGCGCACACGGTTGGCAACTTCGGTGTAGACCTGCTCGGGGACGCCGAAGGCCATGGTTTTCTGGGTGTCGACGCCGCCGCCCCAGAAGACGATGTCTTTGCCGAATTCCTGCTTCAGGCGGGCGGCGTCCATGTCGACGGCCGAGCATTGGACGGGGTTGAGGATGTCGAAACCGGCGTCGATGAAGTCGGGGATGAGCTTGCGGACGGCGCCGCAGGAGTGGATGAAGCACTTCCAGTTGCTGCGATTGTGGATCAGGCCGGTGATGGCCTTGTGATAGGGCTGATACATCTCGCGATAGGCGGCCGGGGCGATGAAGGGGCCCATCTGGGTGCCGAAATCGGTGCCGGTGATGACGGCCACCTGCACCGCGTCGCCAAAGAGGTCGATCAGGGTGTTGACGTTCTGGATGGCGAATTCGAGCTGGCGGTCGAAGACCTTAT
>JBEKVL010000826.1:0-3165 GCA_049514055.1 Tepidisphaeraceae bacterium
CGTACAGATGCGAGACATGCCGGTGATGGATCTCCGGTGCCTTCATGTCCCAATCCTCGAGCCATTCCTGAAGCTGGCCGGCACTGCCGATCTGTAATGGCGCCAACCGCCTGCGCGCGGCCGCGACCTTGTTCCGGAATTCCTTGGCGGTGTCGATAATCTCGGATGCGGCAATGCAGTTGCTGAACAGATCGCGAATGATCTGCATGTCCATCGATGGCCCGGCGCAGACGCTGGCGCCACCGGGATGGGTGTTCTCGGGCGAGAGCGACGGGCAGGTCACCAGCCACTTGTTCTTTGGCTCCTCAACCAGCGTATCGAGAAAGAACTGCGCCGCGCCTTTCATGATCGGATAGACCTTCGCCAGGTATTGCTTGTCGCCGCCGTAGTCGTAGCGGTCCCAGAGGTGTTTGCACAGCCAGGCGCCGCCCGTCGGCCAGAAGCCCCACGTCGGGCCGTCGATCGGCGCGGTGGCTCGCCAGAGATCGGTGTTGTGATGGCAGACCCAGCCGCCGGCGCCCCAGTTCACTTTCGCCGTGCGGCCGCCCGGCTCGACCAGTTCGCCAACCATTTGAATCAGCGGCTCGGTGCATTCGGCCAGACCCGTCGGCTCCGCCGGCCAATAGTTCATCTCGGTGTTGATGTTGATGGTGTACTTGCTGTCCCACGGCGGTGTCATGCTCTGGTTCCACAACCCTTGCAGAGTCGCCGGTTGTCCGCCGGGCCGGGAACTGGAAATCAGCAGGTAACGCGCGAATTGGAAATAGAGCGCCGCCAGTTGCGGATCGTTGCCTTTCGCGAAACCGGCGATGCGCTGATTGGTTGGGAGTTTCGCGGCGTCGGTCACGCCGAGATCGAGTTCGACCCGGCGAAACAGCCGCTGATGTTCGGCGATGTGGTCGCGCCGCATGGCGTCGAACGCTCTTATGCCTGCTTTGGCGAGGTAGTCCTTCGCCAACGCCTCCGGATCGCCGCTGACATCCTTGTAGTTCTTGTAGCTCGTTGCCGCGGCGATCAGCAACGTGGCCGAATCGGCAGCGGAAATGGTGAGGCTGTCATTGGTGGCGGTGATCTTCCCGCCCTGCGCCCGCACACGCACGCGTGCCTGAAACTTCAGCGCCCCGGCGATACCCTGAGCGTCGCCATTCTGGCCGCGCATCACCAGCGTGTCGCCGCCTTCGGTGGCAATGGTGGCCTTTTGGGGTGTGGCCATCGCGGCGGTGAAGTTGATCTGGCCGGGCTTGTCGGCGGTGAGGCGAACCACAATCACCTGATCCACCGGGCTGGAGAACACTTCGCGCGAAAACTTCACACCGCCAACGGTGTACGTGACGCCGGCGACGGCCGTATCCAGGTTCAGTTCGCGCCGGTAATCGGTCGCGGCGTCGTGGCCGAGGAAACTCAGCTTGAGGTCGCCCACGGGCTCGTAGGGCATCTGCCTTAGCGGGCGCGCCATCATCTTCTTGCCGACCAGCGAATGCGCCGCCTTGTATTTGCCCTCGAAGATGAGCCGCCGCGCTTCGGGTAACGCTTCCAGGGCCTCGGGACTGCTCGGATCGTACGGCCCGCCGGCCCACAGAGTTCCCTCGTTGAGCTGGATGCGCTCGCTGGCCGTCCCGCCGAAGACCATGGCGCCGAGCCGCCCGTTGCCGATGGGCAGCGCCTCGGTCATCCAATCCTGGGCCGGTTTGTCATACCAGAGGAGGTTCACTTCCGCAGCACGGAGCGATGCCAGCGGGCTCAGCAGCAGGGCGATAAGAGGCAGCATATTCAGTCTCATGTGTTTCACCTTTCTGTCTTGATTGTTCTGTTCTCCCGTTGACGCAAAACGCTTACTTCGCGCGGCTAAGGATAACAAAGACGATTCGGATATTGCTACTTCTTCAGTCCGCTCAGGTCGGATTCCACTGTGATTGTTCCGCCGCCGGGAACGACCGCGGCCGAGAAATCGTCGGCCATCTCAACACTCGCGGATGTCTTCAGCGAAATGATCTTTTTGGGAATGCTGTTGACCAGCAGATCCATTTTCCCGCGACCGTTGAACACGCACGCGGCCATGTTGACCTTTGTCTTCAGGTAGTCGGACATCGCTTTGTTGCCGTGGAAGCGGATGCTGTTGTTGCGGAAACTGGAATTCACAATGGTCACGACATCCACCGGCGTGCCGATGGCCAAAAAGTCCTTTGACGCATCGTACAGGACACGGATGTTGTCGAAGACCAGTTGCTGCTGCTGGGGAATCTTGGCGCCGGGATAGTACGAACGACTGTATTTGCCGATGTCAAAGTGGATGGAGAACGCGGTGCGCGGCTTCTCCAGGAAGATGTCGCGGAAGGTGACATGCCGCACACCGGCCGTGTAGGTGACATCGTCCTGTACCACGCCCCAGGTGATGCCGTCAAGCGTGACCGAACCGCTGGTGTGTGTGGGTCGAGCGAGCGACTTGTAAACCTTGCCGTCAGGCTGGGCCTGAACACGGTAGAGCCGCCCGCCGGAAACCACGGTGTCGGACTGCTGAACCTCCATGCCGGCTGTCCAATCAATCCACGCTCCGGCCAGGATCCGGCAGAAATAGCCGGTCGTCTTCTCGGCATTGAGATCGTGGCAGTTCTCAACGAGACCGTTCTCGATCCAGCCCAGTTCGGGATTGCCGACGGCATAGTCATGGGCGTTGAGCGCCACGGCATCGTCAAATGTCTGGAAGATCCCGTTGCGGATGGTGAACCGTTTGCCCCGCCCCAGATGCACGCCATCCTTGTCCCCTTTGATAATGACATCGTTGATCAGGATGTCCTCGAAGGTGCAGACGTGAATGCCGTACTGGGCTTTGCCCAGATCGAGACAGCGAAAACGTTCGATACGCAGGTCTTTGACGTAAAAGAACGCGAGTTGGCCATGAAGTCCGTAGACCAGGAACTTGCGCACGTCCACGCCGTTGACGATGATCTGCAGACCTTCAACGACGATGTTATGGTCGTAGGTTTTGGTCAATGCCCCCTTGTTGAGCAGCACATGGGTGAACGGATCCGGTTCGGCGACCTTCTTTACTCACATTCCGCACCTCCTGCGAAAGGTTCGCAGGTCATCAGGCGGGATGCCGAGCAGTTGTAGTAGCTTCTGCTGGATGTCGCTGCATTCGGCCAGGCGTCGTCGGATCACGCCGCG
>JBEKVL010000827.1:0-3159 GCA_049514055.1 Tepidisphaeraceae bacterium
GATCCCATGATGGCCAGAGGTTATTACCATCGCGGCATGCTTTTCGCCAAGCAACTGAAGTCGGATGCGGCGATCGCTGACTTCTCAAAGGCCAGTGAGTTTTACCCGAACAACGCTCTGTTGAATCTGCGATTAGCGCAATGCTACCAGTTGAAGGGCGAAGTGATCCTCGCAAGCAAGTACGGCAAGGAAGCGAATGGCAACCACGCTAAGCTTGCGCAGGAGCAGGAGAGTTTTTTGGGCCAAGAAACGGAGTTCGTTTTCAAACCCAGGGATACGGCGGAGTTTCCGCGGGACTATGTGTTGGGCCCCCTCGAAAAAGGCAAGCGGGAGCTCGAAAAGAAACTCGACGCGACGGTTGATTGATCGCCGTAAAATATGACACGGGAGTTCGCTTGATAGCGCGGGCCTGGCTGCACCTCGTGCAGCAGCGGGTCCGCACGAAGCAGGAGACCGGCCTGCGCGGACTTTTGAAGATGGATACGAGCAACATGCGCTTGCCCCAATACGCCGAGGCCTGGACCTTGGTGGTCATGCTGGCGCGGCAGCCGGAGAAATTCGGCAAGCTGATCTTGGTCCTGCGCGAAGAGCAGGACTCGCTGAAGGCGATCGAGCAAGTATATAACTGGGACGAAAAGCAGTTGGAATCCCAGTGGCGCAAGGAAGTGCTCGGACAAAGGTAACGCCTGCGGCAGACTGAGAGGCTGTCCGGAAACTCCACGCTTGTTGGGATAAGGACTTTAGGAAATTTTAGCATTTCTTGCACCGACCAAGAAATAGGCGTTCTTGTCTGCGGTCGTTGCTAGCGTCGCCGTAAGTCCTTGCTATCAAAGGCCGAACTTTCCGGACGGCCTCCGGGACTCGGCACATATTCTCGGCCGGAATGACCTTCGCGATGGGATGGAGTTGGGTCGTTGCTGGCCCCGCGCGATTTTCGGGGGGGAAGAATTTTGAAAATCTTTCCGGAATTCGCGCAACTTTTCGGCGCAGATTGCAATTACTATAGGTAGGCCGCTTTTTTTCCCACCTCATGATCCATCGCCGGGCCACGACCGCCACCTCGCTTGGCGGCATGGCCTATGTAACGCTCGGCGAAATTTCCCCAAGGAGATTTGTGTCGTGCTGCGCGCATACCCAACCTATCGTCGGCCTCAGTCCCAACGCACGCTTCGCGTGGAGGAACTGGAACGTCGCTGCCTGCTCTCGCTTCCGGCGGTCCCCGCCTTCCACCTTTTCACGGTCCCTATCGGTCCCTTGCCGGCCGCCCACGTCGGCGCGACCGTGCAGCCGGCCGCCTTCCCTCTGCCCATTGCGCCCAAACCCCCGCAGATCTCCGCTTTCGGAATCGTTGATGACTACGGTGTTTTGATGATCAAGGGGACGGTAACGGACGGCGGCACCCCGGTGGAAGGCCTGAAGGTGGCCATCGGCGGTGTTCTGGCCAAGTACCATCTCACGGCCACCGTTCTTGAGGATGGCACGTTCTCCGTAGGAATGAAGATCCCCCCGGGCGGCGTCAGCGGCACGGCCACGGCTCAGACGCACGACCACAACGGGTTGCCGTCCAACATCGCCATGGATTGGATCCTGGGCACGCCCTAGGAGATGCAGGCGGGACAGGTCCGAACCTTAAGAGGCTGTCCGGAAAGTCGTAGGCGCGTTTCGCAGCTTTCCGGATAGCCTCTAAATGCCTCCACCGGCTCGGTGCCGGTGGGCCAACGTTTGAGTATCACGGTTTGAACGTTTGAGCAGAAAACGCCGTCACCCCTCGCATCCCCCCACGGGGACCGCCGGGCGGCGGCTCTTCCCTGAGGAGCATGATCATGCATAAGAAACTGAATCTTTTCGGTGGTTGGTTTGGGTTGCCCGGCAAGCGACGGGCGAAGAAATCGGGCAGAAGCGCCGGCACGGCGCGACGCCTGCCGCAGATCGAGCCTCTGGAGAAACGCTGGCTCTTGAGTGTCGTCACATGGACGGGTGGCGGCGCCGACAACCAGTTCGGCACAGCGGCCAACTGGTCCACGGGCACGGTGCCGACGGGCAACGACAACGTGGTCATTCCCGCCGATGCCGGCACGCTGCTGGTCGTCGGCGCGGCGGCCGTCACCTCCCTGGAAATCCAAGGCGACGGGGTCACGCTCCAGGGCGGTACGGGCGCCTCGATCGCGGTGAGCGGCGGCAACATTATCGTCGATTCGGGCACCGCGGTGATCGCGGTAGCCCTGGCTGGATGCAACGGCCTGTCCAAGCAGGGGGCAGGCACGCTGGAATTGTCCGCGCCGAACTCCTATAGCGGCGACACGACCGTGAATGCCGGCTCGTTGGTGCTCGATTCCGGCGTCTCCCTGAGCGACGGCAACGGCCTTTCCGTTGCCGCGGGCACCACTCTGGCTCTCGGCAATTTGAACGGCGGCACCCCCGTCTTTTCGCGGGCGCTGCCCGCCCGCTTCGCGCCCGACGCCACGCCCGATCTCTCCACCGCCGGCGTAGTTTATGCCAACGGTGGTGTGATCGTGACCGCCGACGACCTGGGCCTGGGCACGACGCGGACTTATGACAACCGGCAGAACCCGACCCAAAGCGGCGGGCTGGGCTCGGGTTGGACGCTCGACGGTCAGCCTTACGTGGCCGCTAATTCGAATCGGGCCGCGGTCGTCCTTGGGCCCACCCAGAGCTACTGGTTCAGCAACAACGCCCCTTTGTTCACGCCGCTGGATGGCGCGAAGGAAACGCTCACCGCGGACACCGCCGATCACCTGCTGGATTTTGCCATGCCCGACGGCACGGTCTACACCTTCAACGATTTTTCCTACAGCGACGCCCTCGCCGGCCAGTTCGTGGCCCGCTACTCGCCCGGCGGCGGTATCGAGCGCGTGACGGCCACCGCCGACGACGGCCAGATCGCGGCGATCCGGTGGCAGGTCTCGGCCTCCGCCGCGCCCTACCAGGCCGAAATCTTCAGCTACGACACCGCCGCCCAAGACCCGGCCAACGTCGGCCGGCTGGAGTCGATCGTCCTGCAAGGCTACGACGGCACGTCGCTGGTCAATACCCGCGAAGTGTCTTACGCCTATTACAATGGCACGGCCGACCCGAGCAACGGCGTGGCCGGCGACCTGGAGTCGGCCACCGAGCAGTTCTGGGACCCCACGCTCAACG
>JBEKVL010000828.1:0-3152 GCA_049514055.1 Tepidisphaeraceae bacterium
AGCACACTTTGGCGATTCGTTCGGGGACTTTAACGATGGCGCCGCACGAATTGCATCGCCCCATTTTGCCGCGGGCTTCGTCGGGGACTTCCGCGGTTTCCCAGCAGCGTGGACATCGGACGCGGATTGGCACTGGCGTACTCCTGGCGGACGAGGCCGCCATTCCTTGGTGTCAGTTCCTGGTGCGTGGACCTTGCGGCCCATATCATTATTCTTGACGCTAAAGCCCCGGATAGCAAGCGGGCGCATGGTTATTGGGCGCCTTTGGGCTTATGATGCCGACTTGGCGACCCAACGAACCATGTCCAGCCGCAAACCAGGAACTTCCGACCGCAGCGTAACCATCGGGCTCACCCAGATGGCCTGCTCTACCAATCCGCTTGACAATCTCCGCCGGCAGTTGGACCTTCTGGAACAGGCCGCCGCCCGCGGCGCTCGTATCCTCTGCACTCAGGAGCTTTTCCGCTCGCTCTACTTCTGCCAGTCCGAGGACTATCGCTTCTTTGAACTCGCCGAGACGATTCCCGGTCCCAGCACCGACGCTCTCGGCAAACTGGCACGGAAACATCGCGTGGTCATTGTGGGGTCGGTTTTCGAGAAACGCGCCGAGGGGCTCCATCACAACACGGCGGCCATCATCGACGCCGATGGCTCGCTGCTGGGCATCTATCGCAAGATGCACATCCCGGACGACCCGCTCTACTACGAGAAGTTCTACTTCGCGCCGGGCGACGCGGGCTTTAAGTCCTGGAAGACCAGGTACGCCAATATCGGCGTGCTCATCTGCTGGGACCAGTGGTATCCGGAGGCCGCCCGTCTCACGGCCCTCCACGGCGCCGACATCATCTTCTATCCCACCGCCATCGGCTGGCACCCGGCCGAGAAGCAGCAACTCGGCGAGGCCCAGCACGAGGCATGGGAACTCATCCAGCGATCTCACGCCGTCGCCAACGGATGCTACGTTTGCTCCGCGAATCGTATCGGCCACGAACGCATTTCCGGCTCCGACAGCAAACCCGCCAGCGGGGATGGAATTGAGTTCTGGGGCCAGTCCTTCGTCGCCTCGCCCGATGGCCAGGTGATGCACCGGGCGTCGGCCGCCCGCGAGGAAGTCATCGTCGTCCCCTGCGATCTCGAGCGCATCGAGTACAGCCGGACGCACTGGCCGTTCCTTCGCGACCGGCGGATCGACGCCTACGCCGAACTGTCCCGTCGCTTCATAGACTAGAAACCACTGACAGCCATGAAAACACCCGCAGAACTCGGCTACACGTTTCCTCCCGAATGGTCCCCGCATCGCGGGACCTGGCTCTCGTGGCCGCGTCCCGAGGCGCTCTCATTTCCCGGGAGATACCACACCATTCCCGACAACCTCTCGAAGATCATCCGCGAAATCGCGGCCCGCGAGGAAGTCCACGTCAACGTCCCCAACGCCAACTATGAGTACATTGTCCGCAGCCAGCTCGAAAACCACGGCCGCCCACTCTGGAACATCTACTTCCATTATGTGAAGACAAACGAATGCTGGTGCCGCGACCATGGCCCGGCGTTTGTGCTCAAGCCCAAGAAAGGTGGCGGGCATCAGGCGGCCATCGTCGACTGGGGCTACAACGCGCTGGGCGGCAAGTACCCTCCCTTCGAGGATGATGATGCCGTTCCCACGCGGATCGCCGAGCTGCTCAGGCTCGAGGTTTTCCGCCCGGCCATGATTCTCGAAGGCGGCTCGGTCGAGTTCAACGGCGCCGGAACCGTGCTCACCACCGAGTCGTGCCTGCTCAACAGGAACCGCAACCCCAACCTGTCCAAGAAACAGATCGAGCGGCATCTCTGCGATTTCTATGGGCAGAAACACGTCTGCTGGCTCGGCGAGGGAATTGTCGGCGACGACACCGACGGCCACGTCGACGACCTGGCCCGTTTCATCAGCCCGACAACCATCGTGGCGGCCGTCGAGCAGGATCCGCAGGATGTGAACTACAAGGCGCTCCGCGACAACCGCCACCGGCTGGAACTGTTGCGCGACCAGGACGGCCGGCCGTTCGAGATCGTGGACCTACCGATGCCCGGCGTGGTCGAGTATGAGAACACGCGGCTCCCGGCCACCTACGCCAACTTCTACTTCGTCAACGGCGCGGTCCTTGTCCCGACGTATCGGCACAAGAAGCACGATGCCAAGGCCGTCGAGATCCTTCAGAAGCGGCTGCCCGACCGCAAGGTCGTCGGCATCGACTGCTACGACCTGATCTGGGGGCGAGGCGCGATTCACTGTTTGACACAGCAGATGCCTCAATACTGAAGATCCGAAACCCGAAACTCGAATGGCGAATTAAATCCGAAGGACGAAATCCGAAGGATGGAGAGACGGACCTAACCCTGCGAGGCTACACCTCGCGGCGTCGAGTAGAGAAGAGGCGCGCCGATGTGCAGGCCGATGCCTTCCGGTGTGTCCGCCCTTTCGGGCTTGGTGGCAAATGGGCATCAGGCCATCCATCACGTTTCCTCTTCCCTCTCTGAAATTCCCTACGGCGGGTTTTCCCCAGTATGGCTTCAAGCCGGACGTCGGTGGCCACCTTCGTCCTTGCGGACTTATAGGTACACCCAAGTTCTTCCGGTCCTCGCTCACAATAGCCCCGAAGGGCAATCGCCGCTCTGTGTCGGCGTCGAGGCGAGGTCCGTCCGGACACTCCGGCCCAGAGGCCCTTGGCTCGGCGTCGGGTTGTTCTGTCCCGTCGCGTCATCGCTTACTATGGCCTCATCCGAGCTTCTGGCCCGTTCCAGACGGCTTATTTGTTTCGCCGGCTGGTCTTTGCCTCTCGGCCGCTGGCCAGAAGGTCCCTGCTTTAAGCTGCGAATCCTTCTCGTCGTGCCACTTCCAGTACCCCGGCGGACCAGGCGGCCTGAAGACGATTGTACCTCCGCCCGTGTTAGCCTTTGCCCGAATGCGAGGGGCTCGGCGTCCGCATCGTTCCCACTTGAATCGGTACACGTGGGCTGCCCTTTCGAGGCTGCAGAATTCGCTTCATGCTGCGGCCCGACGAGTTGCTTGCCCTTCACCGACAAGGACGTTTACATTCGAGCTTTCATTCCATGAGTCACCTCATCAGAACGTCGAATATGTCTACGCGGGCAAATCGTCAATTTCCCGCGGCCGG
>JBEKVL010000829.1:0-3151 GCA_049514055.1 Tepidisphaeraceae bacterium
TCCTCCGGGCGGCGGCGGGTTTCATCTGATTCCGCGGTTTGCGGAAGAGAAGATGAACCTGACGGACGACCAGAAGACGCAGATTGCTGACCTTGAGAAGGAGATCAAGGCCAAGCTCGCCAAGATCCTGACGGCCGATCAGATGAAGACCCTGGAGACGGCGCGCCCGCCACGTCCGGGGCAGGGTGGACAAGGCGGCCAGGGTGGACAGGGCGGCGGTCAAGGTGGTGGTCAGGGTGGACAAGGCGGTCAAAACAGCAGCCGGCGCGGACCGGGCGGCGGTGGCCAGGGTGGCGGTCCTGGCGGTGGTCAGGGCGGCGGCCTCGGCGGCGCTGGCGGTGGCGGCGGACAGAACGATCGCCCGCCTCAATAATTGTAATTCACTGAGAAGGTGCGTGGAGTCCACGGTCTGCTGATCGTGGACTCCACGCAACAGTCGGAGTCTGAAGGGCGCGCCCGTCCTTCCGGACAACGGAGATTGTGGGAGTACCAACAACACGGGCTGGAAGCCCGTGCCACCAAATCCAGGCGGCCGGTGGCAAATGGTCACGCCCGTCGTAAACCGAAGGCATGCAACGAATGGGGTTCAGTCATGAATCGCAACTCGATAATTACGGTCTTGCTGGCTCTGGGTCTGTCAACGTGTGTGTTGGCGAACGAGAGTCTGCCGGGCATGGTTCTGATTCCGGCCGGGGAGTTCGAGATGGGCGACCACCACGGATTCGTGGACCCCAGGCATGAAAGCGATGAACTCCCCATCCACACGGTGCGCCTCGATGCGTTCTACATCGGCAGCAACGATGTGACCACGAAAGAATACTGCGAGTTCCTCAACGCGGCGCTGGGACAGCGACAGATCGAGGCGCGCAGGGGCGGCGTGTATCTTGCCGGCGGCGGCGATCTGCTCTGCGATACGCGCGAGTCGTCACCGTCGAGCCCGATCGGGTGGGACGGCAAGAAGTTCTCCGTGCTGGACAAGAAGGAGAACCACCCGATGGTTTGCGTGCGCTGGCACGGGGCGGTGGTCTACTGCAACTGGCTGAGCGCGAAGAACGGATTTCCGGCCTGCTACAACACGACAACGTGGGATTGCGATTTCAACAAGAGCGGGTTCCGCCTGCCGACCGAGGCCGAATGGGAATATGCCGCGCGCGGCGGGCAGCGGAGTCCATACTTCAATTACCCGTGGGGCAACGACGCCGACCCGACCAAGGCCAACGTGCCGGAGTCGCGCAATCCGTTTCGCGCCGGCCCGCGGCCGACGGCGCCGCCGGCGGGCTATCGAGCGGCCAATGGCCCGCCGGGGCAGGCGTGGCGCATGGGCGCGCGGCCGCTGACGACGCCGGTGGGGTTCTTCAACGGGAAACTGCAACGCAAGGCCGATTTCGACTGGCCGGGCGATGCGGAGACCTATCAGACTTCCAATGGCGCCAATGGCTACGGACTGTACGACATGGCGGGCAACGTGTGGCAATGGTGTACGGAGTGGTATGAGCGGGATTACTATGCGTATTCACCGGCCGAGAATCCGCCCGGCCCGGCCCAGGGCAGTCCGATGCCCGATGGCAAGGCATATCGCTGCATCCGCGGCGGAAGCTGGTTCAACGGGGAGTTCGGCCACAGCCGGGTGTCGAATCGCGATCCATCCTACTACCGCGGGCCGGATCCGGTGACCGGGCTGAGTGATGCCGACGGGCCGTGGTTCCACATTGGTTTCCGCGTGATTCGGCCGGTCGATGCCGAAAGCCGGCCGGTTAGCAAACCGACACCGGTGCAGCGTGTCGCGGCGCGGAACGCGGCACAGGGCGGCGGTCGCCCCGGACCGAGTGGCGGCGGTGGTAGCGCGGGTGGGCCTCGGTTGCTGCCAAGGGCTGTCGAGGAGATGTTGAACCTGACGGACACGCAGCGCCAGCAGGTTGACGATCTGGAAGCAGAAGCGCGAGCTAAACTGGGGAAGATACTCACGCCCGAGCAGATGAAGTTGCTGGACCAGTCGCGGCCGCCGCGCCCGCCGCAGGATGGACCGGGCGGAGGACGGCCGAATGGCGGCGGTGGCGGCCCGCCGCCGGCGGGTGGTAACGAGGACCGGCCGCCGCGTCCCGATGGTCAGGGACAAGGCAACAACACCGGCGGCGCAGTCGTTGCCGAGCGGAAGTCCGGTTTCGCGCTTCGCAGCGCGGAGGTGGTCGATGGCGGGGCGTTGCCGAAGGAGTTTACGGGTGATGGGGCGGGTGTCTCGCCGCCGCTGGAATGGACCGGCGCGCCGGCCGGGACCAAGAGCTATGCGCTCATCATGCATCACACGGATGCCCGTGGCGAACACATCAGCTACTGGGTGCTCTACAACATTCCGGCCGATGTGCAAAGCCTTGCGAAGGACGTGAAGGGAGTCGGGAAGCTGGGCGTCAGCAGTCGTGGCAATCACGCCGGCTACACGCCGCCGCACTCGGCGGGACCGGGAACCAGGACGTATGTGTACACGGTGTATGCCCTCTCCGCGCCGCCGCAATTCGCGGGGGCGCTGGCCGAAGTGAGTCACGAGGCGCTGATGGCCGCGATGAAGGACAAGATTCTCGCCAGTGCGGACCTGAGCGTACACTACACCAGGTACACACTGGATGCCGCGGGCGAAGCGGCCGGGCAAGATCGGCCCCAGCAGCCGCCCCGAGACGGACAGCCCAATGGCGACAACGCGGGCAATGACCGTCCGCCGCGCCCGGATAATCAGGGTGGTGGCCAGCGGCCGGGTGGTGCCGGCGGCGGAGTGCAACGTCCCGGCGGCGGAGGTGGCGGGCGGATCGCAGAGGACAACAAGACGCCCACGTCGCCCAATCCCGGGCAGACGGTCGGCTTGTTTCTCAACACGCCCAAGGCCTGCCCCGGCTACACGCTGTTGGCCCCAAAGCACAACACCAGCGTCTACCTCATGGACAACGCCGGGCAGATGGTTCACCAGTGGAAGACCGAATATTTCCCCGGCCAATCGGTCTACCTGAAACCCAACGGCAATCTCCTGCACCCCTGCATGACCCGCAACCGCAGCTTCACCGGCGGCGGCGAGGGCGGCCGGATCGAGGAATACGACTGGGCCGGAAAACTCATCTGGGAGTTTCCGTATTCGACCGACAGGTATCAGCAGCATCACGACATC
>JBEKVL010000830.1:0-3145 GCA_049514055.1 Tepidisphaeraceae bacterium
GGGCCATGAGGATGGCCGGGGAGATCAGGCGTTCTTCCTCGTCGCCGAACTGGCCGTTTTCGCTGGCGTGGGGGTTGAGGCCGCAGACGGCGATTTTCGGCTTGGGGATGTCGAACCAGTCGACCAGTGTTTGATGCATCAACTCGATCGGCTGGAAGACGGCGCCGATGTTGAGCCGGCCCCAGAGGCCGTTGAGCGGGATGTGGACCGTCGCCAAGACCACGCGCAGCGGGCCGCCGGTGAACATCATGTTGTAGCGGCGGCAGTGCGTCCGGTCGGCGAAGAGTTCGGTGTGGCCGGGATAGTGATAGCCGGCGAGCTTCCAGGATTCCTTGGCGATGGGCGCGGTGACGACGGCGTCGAGAATGTGTGCCTTGGCCGCCTCGATGGCGTCGAGGCAGAAGCGCATGGAGGCTTCGCCGCCGAGTTTGCTGGGGGCACGGACGGCATGGCCGAGGATGCTGTAGTGGTCGTAATCGACGACGACGACGTCGTGCGGATAGGCCCGGATGCGGCCGTTGTACTGGTCGCGCCACCAGAAGACGTCGTACTCGGCGAGGTCGGCAGCGTACGAAAGCATCTCGTTCATGCCGTAGATGACATAGCGGGCCCGGCGGCGCAGGACCGGATCGGCCAGCGCCTTGACGATGACCTCGGCCCCGATTCCGGCGGGGTCGCCCATGGTGATGCCGATGATGGGACGATAATCTGACATGCTTCGCACGCTAGTCCGTAGTCAGTAGTCAGTGGTCCGTAGTATGTGGTGCTACGGACCACAGACTAGGGACTACTGACTATCTTTCCAATTTTCCAGCCAATTCACGATCGTCTTTGAGATCGTATCGGCTTCGATATTATACGGCCAGCCGATCGCGTGGCTGCCAAGTTGCGTGATTTGCAGCGTGGTCGGGATCAGCGCCATCTCGAACGTCGTCTTGTGCAGCCGGGCGATGGTCAGGCTCACGCCATCGACCGCCACCGAGCCGCGCGGGATCATGTACTTCATCATCTCCAGCGGCGGCTCGATCTCGATGCGGAATTCGCCTTCGCTGTGGATGGCCACCAGTTTCGCTGTCGCATCGACGTGACCCTGCACGAAGTGGCCGTCGAAACGATCGCCGACGCGCATGGCCCGTTCGACGTGGGCCTTGTCCCCGGGCTTGAGCAGGCCGAGGTTGGTCTTGGAGAGCGTCTCGGGGATGGCGTCGAACATGAGTTTGCCCGGAGTCATTTCCGCGACCGTCAGACAGCAACCGTTGACGGCCACGGAATCGCCGTGGCGCATATCCGGCCATTCCGCAGCCAGGATGATCCGCCGATAGCCCGGGCGGTCTTCAATGGCCAGGACGGGAACCGATTTTTCGACAATGCCTGTGAACATGAGCGATAGCCTAATCGCAGATCGGCAAAAATTCGATTGCCGATTGGAGATGCGGTGCGGAATTTCAAATTTCAGATTTCAAATTTGAGATTTGAAATCCACGATTCCGCCTCCAACAATGCCCCCATGTCATTCCCCTCGTCTCTCAACGTCGCCCTCAAGGAATGGGCCTCCGTCTGCGATGCCCTGGAAACCGGCCGGCAGATACTGCTGCTCCGCAAGGGCGGCATCCACGAATCGGCCGGGGAATTCGCACTCGAACACCCGCAATTCTTACTGTTTCCCACGTATCTTCATCAGAACATCCGGATGCTCAAGCCGTCCGAACACGCGGCATTCGTGCCTATGTCAGCCGAGCCGGATAAGATCACCCTGGCGGCCCTCGGCGTGGCGACGGACATCGTCCGCGTGGGTTCCCGCCGGCAGATGGACGCCCTCGATGCCGAGCACATCTGGGCTCGGCCGCTGATCGACATGCGCTTCGCCTACCGGCCCGAGAACCCGCTCTACCTGTTGCTCGTGCGCGCCTACCTGCTCTCCCGGCCAGTGACGATCGACAACACCCCCGACTACGCCGGCTGCAAGAGCTGGGTGCCGCTGACGCAGGCGATCGACGCGCATGACGCGGCCGCCGTCCTGCCCGACGCGGACTACGAGCGGCGTAAGGGCGCGATCATGGAGCGAATCGCGTAGGAATGACGAATGGCTCGCCGCATGCGGATTTCGTCATTCCGGCATTCATTCGGATTTCGGGTTTCGGAATTCGGGCTTTGCAGGTTCCGCGTCCGCTGAAGCGGACCCTACGAATGCGGCAGATCCGGATGCAGCCATTCCTTGCCGGGCAGATGCCGCACGAGCCAGCCCCAGGTCTGCCCGCGCACCCATCGGCGGAAACACCGGAAGCACCCGCTCTCGCGGAACTCGCGGTCGATGGCGCAGACGAAGTTGGCGGCCGCCGCGGGGTTGGCAGGCTGGATCTCAATGCGGAAGCAGCCCGCAAGGTACTCGGTTTCTTCGCGAACCAGGATCTCAGTCCCAGTGTCCGTTTGCCGGGCGTGCCATTTGATGACGGCCTCCAGGCGGTCGATGTCGGCGCCGTCGCCCTGAAAGACGACTTCGCCGGCAGACGAGACTTTGACTTCGTAGGCGGCCATCGCACTCCGCTGATGTATCTCACCTTACGATATTCCATACCTTCCCGAATTGGAATACAGCGTGGGTCGAAAACCGTTCATGACAAGGCAACCGCGGGTTTGGAGGGAAATCCGCGGCCGTTTGCAGGAAATCCGTGAAGCACCGGTGGATCAGCCAGGCCGGCGGGCCAGTTCCGCCCGGGCGGCCGCCACTTCCGAACCCGAAATCTGTTCGGGTGACAGATGTTCGATGAACTCGGGGTAACCGGGAGCGCCGACTTCGGGAAGATCCAGGCCGGCGATTTCGACATCGGCGGGCACGCGATTGCCGACCATCTTGCCGATGATGAAGAAGACCAAGCCACCGACTGCGACATTCCACGCGATGCAGGTGGCCATGCCGATGAACTGCGCGAGGAACTGCCTGGAGTCGCCGTAGAACAGGCCGGTAACACCCTTGCCGGCAACGCCCAGGTATTCTGAGAACCCAACCGCGTTTTTGCCGGCGCCGTAGGTGCCGTCCGCGAACAGGCCGAGGGCCAACATGCCCCAGGCGCCATTGACGCCGTGAACCGAGATCGCGCCGACCGGATCGTCGATGCCGATGTTCTCGATGAAGAAGACGCTCCAG
>JBEKVL010000831.1:0-3136 GCA_049514055.1 Tepidisphaeraceae bacterium
GCGCTCGTGGGAGCGGGGACCGATCGGCGTCACTGGCGTTGGATTGGCGTGGCTACGGCCGCCATCGGCGCCGGGATCGTCATCTACGCGGAATACCGCGGCATTCACGAGAGCAACGGCGCCGTCGAAGTGATCTTCTCCATCGCGATTGTCGTTGCCCACGCCAACCTGGCGGAGATCTGCCCTCTGGTCGGCCGGCAGCGGCTCTTCGGCCGGGTCACGATTCTCTTCACAGCGATCACTTTTGTGTTTCTCGACATCATGGCGATCCGCCATTGGGAGGACTCGACCGGCATGCTCGCCCGCCTGGCCGGGGCGACCGGGATCATCGCCAGTTTCTGCACGCTGGCATTGATCGTGCTGGCGTTCATCAACCGCAAGGTGGAAGCCGTTCGCATGACGTTCCAGGGGGTGACTCAGTTCACCGTGATCTGCCCCGTCTGCGGCACGAAGCAGACGTTGCCGGTGGGGGAGTCCCACTGCCGCAAATGCCGGCTGGTGATTCGTGCCCAGTTCGAGGAACCGCACTGCCCCAAGTGCAACTATGTGCTGTTGATGCTGACTTCGGATCGTTGCCCCGAATGCGGCGAACCGCTGAACGCGCCGCCGGCGGTCCCAGGATGATTCCGGTGTTTGCAGGCTTTTCCGGAATACTGGTCACGCCAAACCGCGTCCGCTGAAGCGGACCCTACGGAACTCGATTTCATATGGTGCGTGTTTGCGGGGTTGTGGGCAAGCGTACGTGCGCCTGCCACCCAATCAGAGAACCGAGGATGTTTTTGCGTACCCGCCGCTCATCGCGGCGCCAGCGGGTCGACTTCCTCAGTCGTGCTGATGGTGCTGTCGGCCGGCTTGGAGGGCGTGCTCACCGGTTTCTCCGGGATCGGCGGATTCTCGTACATCACATCGAGTTCCACCTCGGCCCGGGCCTGCGCCACTCGCGCCGACTCGAGGTCCTGACGCAGGCTCGCCAGTTGAGTGTCTCGCTGCTGGATCGAGGCTTTCGCCTGGGCCAGTTCGCTGTTGAGATTCCCGATGGTGGTCTGCCCGCGCGTCAACTGCGTTGCGGTCCAGCCGATGGCGAGCATCATGCACGCCGCCATCACCCCGACGGCGGACCATGCCCACCCGGCGGAGCGGCGGACCCGCTCCTTCTCGTCATCCTGTTTCAACAGGCTCTCGCGGATGCCCCCGAACTCGCTCTTGGCCGCCTTCACCTCGCCGCGCAGTTCATCGATCTCGCGGCGCGTTCGTGCGGCCTCTTCCCGGGTTCGCGATGCCTCTTCCCTGGCCCTGGCGGATTCGGTGCGGATCAGTATGGCGGCCCGCTCGGCCGTGGACGCCAGCGCGGCGGTCGCTTCTTCGAGAGTGGAGTATACGTCGGACATGGTGGCTCCTTTCGTGTGCGGCATTGGCCCGCATTGAGTATTGTCGGCCGGAGCCTGGAGGAAACTACAGTGGAAAGTGCTGGCAGCGTATTGATTATTGCCACGTTCGTAATCCGGAGTGCTCCGAATTCGGGGATCAGCTCTTCTTGGCCGGTGACGTGGGCGTGGGCGTCGGCTGCGGTTCCGATTTGGTCAGCCCCGGGCCGCGGGCCGGGATGGACTTGCTGTCCGGGTCCGGCGGGGCGGCCGGCTTTGGATTCAGCTTGTTGTCGGCGGGAGCGGGCTTGGGCGATGTATTCTTGCCAGGTCCGAACCGGCTGGGCCGGCTGGTGGCGTCGCTGATCTTGATGCCGGCCTTCTCCAGCAGCGTGCGCCCCTGGCCGGGCTGAAGCAGCAGGACCTGTTCGCCTTGCTGGATGCCGGAGAGCACCTGCACATGCGACTCGTTGGACACGCCGAGAGAGACCTTGCGTTCTTTCACGGTGTCGCCCGTCCGCACGAAGACGTAGGAGTCGGACGCGACGGAATAGACGGCCGCCAGGGGAACCGCCAGGGCGTGGTCGATGCGGTCGACGAAGATCTCGCAGCGCTCGACCTTGGTGCCCGGCTTGAGGCCCGGCGGCGTTTCATCGAGGACGACGTCGCAGGGATAGTCGCGGCGGTCGGGGTTGCTCCAGCGCAGGCGATTGTCGGGCAGCACGCTGATCTTGGTCAGCGTTGCGCCGATCGACCGGGGCACGCCCACGATGTTCACGATCGCGCGGTGCTGCCGCGCCTCGTCGATCCGCACTTTCAGCGATTCGCTGAGCAATACGACGGCCTTCATGCGCCGGACATCCGGCAGGCGGAACAGCCACTGGCTCTGGCGTACGCTGGTGCCATCCTGCAGCGGCTCGCGTTCGCGGTCCACCGTCGAGGCATAGATGACCAGGGCATCCTCCGGGGCCTTGATCGTGCAGGCGTTGATCTGGTCCTGCAACTTGGTGGTGCGCTTGAGAAGATCCCGCAGCGTTATTTCCTTTTCCTGCAGATCGACTACGCGCTGCAACATCAGACTCTCGTTCTCCCGCACCGTGTGGATCGCCTTCTCCTTGGCCTGGGCCACGGCGCTGCGAAGCCTCGCGGTGTCCATTGCGTTCTGGTATTTTTCCAGCACTTTCAATGCCGTGTCGGCCTTGGCAACGTCGTTGGCCGCGGTGGTTACGTCCAACTCGGCCTTCTTCACATCGGCGGCCGTGACGAAGCCCTTGCCATACAACTCCTTGGTCTGGTCGAGGTCTTCCTGCCGGTTCTTCAGGGTGATTTTCGCCATTTCCAGCGCGGTCTTGCAGTTCTCCACCAGTTGCGGATAGAGGCCCTTCTCGTATTGCTCCAGCTCGATCTTCGCCAGTTCCAGGGCGACATCGGCGGCCTCCTTGTTGGCGGCGTTCTGGCTGTCCTGGATCTCCTTCATTTCCTTGGAAATCTGCAGGGCGCTGCGGGCCTTGGTGACCAGGTCGTCGAGGTCTTCCTTGCGGAGCTGGAGCTGGCTGGAATCGAGGATGGCCAGCGTGTCGCCCTTCTTCACCACCGTGCCTTCGGGGATCACGTCCAGGACCTGTGTCACCGTCTCGACCTCGCTCTTGATATCCACGTATTCCACGGCCTGCAACTCGCCGTCCTTGACGATGCGGATTTCCATGTCGATCGGCGCGACGGTGAAGAACTCCCCGGAAATCTGCTCGGGCGTGTCTGCCGCCCACGGGCGA
>JBEKVL010000832.1:0-3135 GCA_049514055.1 Tepidisphaeraceae bacterium
TCCACCCGCCGCTCGCGCAGGCCAACGCCCAGCAGGACAAGCCCGCCGATGAACACCACTGCAGCGAGAATGGCACTGAGGAACATGCGATCCTCCTTTGGGGCGGCCCGCGTCCACCATGCTGGTGTCCGTAGCGAGCGGTGGTGGGCAGTGTCCACCCAATCATTGAAACGCGCGAGCCGGGCGGGCGTTTATGGCGCTTCGACGAACACAGTCACGCGTTCCTTGGCGGGGATGGTGACCGTGATGGATGCCTTATGGCCGGGGCCGATGTTGACCTTCTGTGCTTGGCCTCCGCCGATGCGGATCAAGGCGGCATCGGTCAGGCCGGTGTAGTAGAGCGGCAGGGCGATGGTGCGGGTGATTTCCTTGTCCAGGGGGTTGTAGATCATGGCCAGGCCGCGGGTCTTGAGCGTGGGGTTCACATGCAGCCAGCCGTCCCAGTCGCGGCCGTCGGGGCGGCGGAGGTGGATGATGTCGCTGTCGAGAATCGCCCGGTTCTGTTTGTAGAAACCGACCCAGCGTTTGACGACGGCGCGAGTCTCGGGCGTGTCGTAGAGCCGCGGCCCGCGATAGCAGGCCTGTACGCCGGCACCGAAGAGGTTGGCCAGGCGGGTTTCGTAGTGGGGCAGGTGATCCTTGAGCGGCTCGATGGTGGCGGCCGCTCCGCCGCCGTGGTACTGCGTCAGCGGCACGAACATCCAGCCCATGCTGGGGGTCTTTTCCCAGGTGCCGTCGAAGATGTTCTGGCGTTCGATGATTTCCTGATACTCGCGCGGCAGCGACCAGTTGGTCTCGCGGTAGCCCATGCCGGTCTTGCTGCCGCCGGACAGGAAGTACCAGTCGGGGATGTTGAGGTAGACGCCGTTGGCACGGCACCATTTGTAGAAGTCGGTGATGGCCCGCCACTGCACCCACTGCGAGTCGTCGAGGCCGCGATGGAACGGGTGGCCGGTGGAAGCGCATGTGTCGCCGGGGTAGGAACCGTCGTGTTCGAGAATC
Source organism: Tepidisphaeraceae bacterium (assembly GCA_049514055.1). Lineage (GTDB taxonomy): Bacteria > Planctomycetota > Phycisphaerae > Tepidisphaerales > Tepidisphaeraceae > JANYKD01. Next base: position 1,003 of record JBEKVL010000832.1, read on the forward strand.
CCCAGCCCGGCGGTCTGGATGAAATCGCGGAGTTGCGCCAGGTAGTCCACTCCCCATTTCGCGCCGAGGCACGGCATGACGCCGAAGCGGGCGGTGCCGACGGTGTTGTCGCCGCCGGTGGCCGCGCCGCGGCTGGCCAGAAGCGAGTAACCGCCGAGGGCGATCTGCTTGGCGCGGGCATAGTCGGCCAGTTCCTTGACCTGCGCCTGGTACTTTTTGTCCCGGCTCTCAAAGTCGAAGCCGCTGCCGAAGGTCATGATGATCATTTCGAAGCCGACATCCGCGCATTGATCGACGGCCAGTTTCACAGCGTCCGGAGCAGCGCTGCGGACGTGCATGAGCACGGGATTTTCAGTGACCCACGGGGCGATGGTGCGGTAGAGGCGCCTGGCGGCCAGACCCATGCGCTCGCGGTCGGTGGAGTCGTGGATCAACTCGAAGGTGCGAAACGTCTCCAGGCTCGCGCCGGGGGCGATGATCTGATCGGGTCCGATCGGCGGGCGGCATTCGAGCAGGCAGGGGGTCTTGAGGTCATAGTTGACCTGCGTCTTGTATTGTGGGTCGGGCATCCAGTACACGGCCGGGCCGGCGCCTTTGACGCTCATGCAGCCGAAGGCGTAGTCGGTCTCGACATGAATGTTGGGCAGTGCCCAGCGGGGGTTGGGATCGACGACGGCCTCGTCCTCCACGGCGGCCAGAATCTCGCTGATGAACGAGTTGAGGCGGATGGGCTTGTCGGTGTTGTTGCGGATGACGACCCACTTGCTGAGCAGGGGGATGCCATCGAACATTTCGTAGTGGATCTCGGCCGCCACTGTGCCGGCGGGGCGGGTGGTGGCGGCAGGCACGTCGGCTTCGGCGAGGATGCTGAACTCGGAGATGCGGCAGCGCTCGAGCTTTCCGGGCTCGCCGTTGTAGTCGGCCGGGCCGCCGTCGCGGCCGGTCTTGCCGATGCGGATGGCCTTGGGCGTTCCGCGCACGGCAGCCTGGCCGATCTTGTCCCATTTCTTGCCGTTCCGGGAAGCCTCGCAGATGACACGTGATGTGGCGAGCGTCATCCGCAAGGTGTATGGCTTGCCGTCGGCGAGATTGCCGATCTCGTTCTCGCCGCCGCCGGCGAAGATGCCAAAGCAGTTCTTGCCGGGGCGGAGGTAGAACTTCACGACGTCGCCGGCAAAGACCAGTGCGATGCCCGGCCCCCAACTGGCGCTCCGGTCGGTTCCGGGGTCGACGGTGCATTGCACGGTGGTGGCGTCGGCCGGCCAGGGTCGCTCGGCGTAGGCGGCCGTATTCTCGCAGGCCATGATCTCCCCGACTTTGCCTTCGTTGCGGAAACTGGTGCGTTCGTGGCGTTTGCTGATGTGGACGTTCCAGTCGGGCGAGAGATTCTCGAAATTGTCGGCCAGCAGCACCTTCGTGGGCCGCCCGACCTGGCCAAAACCGCGCGGAGCCTGAAACTCGAGTGTCAGTGATACGCCCGGCGGCGGCCAGGGCAGATCCTGCGACATCCACTCGGGGTGTTTCTTCCAGGGGAACCGCGCCTCGGTCTGGCCGGTCTTCAGCGAAACAAACTGAAACGCGTCGCGGTCGGCCTCGAGTTTGTCGATCCAGGCGGCGTCGAGATAGTTGTGGATCGGCTGCCCGATCAGGCCGCCGACGTCGTAGCGGATGCCGTCGATGACAACTTGCGCCTCGGGCCGGACGGAGCGGAGGAGCGAACTGTCCGTCATGAGGTTGTCCAGCGCAACGGTGGCGGCGTTGGGCGCCAGGCGGAAGACTCGCCGTACAAGACCGTTGTTCAAGACGATTTCCCGGCCGTCATTGCTGCGGCCGACCTTGGCGACATAGGGCGCGGGGTTGAGCAGCCAGTCCGGCCTGGCGGGCTCGGCGGCGAGTGAGCGCGCCGCGGCGAGGGTAACGATGATGAGGGCTGACGCGAGCGAACAAGGGCGATGGCTCATCGCCTTATGGTCGCAAGGAACCGGATGTTGGGCAAGGGATCGGATGTCCGGATCGGCATTCCCAGGTTCAATCGGCCCGGCCGACGTCGAAGGTTGCCTCGTATTTCCCGGCGATCCTCAGCGTCACCGTACCGGTGTCGTTCTGCCCGACGGCCGACATGTCGATGGGATC
>JBEKVL010000833.1:0-3123 GCA_049514055.1 Tepidisphaeraceae bacterium
ATACGCAGACGCTGCATCTGGAGGTCGAGGGTCTCCTTGAGCATGTCGAGGGGATCCTGGGCAAGCAGGCCGGCATTGGGGCCCATGACCACGACGCCGCCATTAATATTAATGTGGACGCCGCCGCCGGCCGCGTCGCGGATGAGCCGCTGGCAGATCGCGTACGCGTCGGGGCTGTCCGTCTGGAGTTCATCGAGCGTACGGGCCTGGTACACTTCGGTTGCGTCCCCATCCTCCGTGAGCCGGACAGTCAGTTCAACACCGCTATCGCTCTGGTGAAGGCGGAACCCGCGTGTCCGCGTGGACGCGTCGATGGTGCGGCCGGTGACGTCATTGCGGCTGCTGATGCTGCGGAAGGGCTCATTGAACAGCGGGCCGCCTGGAATGGGCGGACGCTCGATCAACTTGACGAGCCTGGCGGCACGGGAGGCGATTTCAGGATCGCCGGCCTTGGTCGCCTCGCCAAGCATGGGCAGCGCGGGCCTGCCGATTCGCCGCAGCAGAACCTGGGCCTGCTCGCGACGGTCGGCCACGGGATCACCGAGCTGCACGACAAGACGAAGGATCTCCTCGTCAGCGGGACGCGTGGCCGGCTGAGTCTGAGGGGCGGCCGTCGAGGCACAACTCGCCGCGAGGAGCACAACATGCAGAAGAGACGAACGGGCCATCGAATTCTCCACGTTCGGAGTTCACGTAAAACGGCAACTCCGCACAGGTCCGCAGACCGGCGTCATATCTTACACTGGCCGGCTGTATCACGTATCGACAAAAGCCTATAATGTCGCCCAATGGGACAAGATACGCCAGGAGACATTGCGGGTTCCTATGTGGACGACGGACGCGATGACCGCCCGATGCCGGCCGGCAAAGTGGACCTGGCTCGGATTGAGAAAGCGGTCAGGGAGATTCTGATCGCCGTGGGCGAGAATCCCGACCGCGAAGGGCTCCTGAGGACCCCAAATCGGGTTGCCCGGGCCCTAGCCGAGCAGCTTGCGGGCATGCACGAGGACCCGCGCATTCACTTGAGGACTGTGTTTCACGAGCGGTATGATGAGGTGGTCATCCTCCGGGATATCACCTTCAACTCGGTGTGCGAGCACCACCTGCTGCCATTCATGGGAAAAGCCCACGTGGCGTATCTGCCGGACGGCAAGGTCGTGGGGCTGTCGAAGCTGGCCCGGCTGGTTGATGCCTACGCCCGGCGGCCGCAGGTACAGGAACGGATGACCACGCAGATCTGCAATGCGCTGATGGAGGAGCTGAACCCGCTGGGGGCGGCCTGCGTGATCGAAGCAACACACACCTGCATGACGATCCGCGGCGTGAAGAAGCCGGGAGCGGTGATGGTGACCAGCGCCCTGCGGGGGATATTCAAGCAGAACCCGGCGTCGCGGCAGGAAATCCTGGCGTTGATACACGGGGTGTGAACCAAGCCAGTGGCCCGGCGTTGTCGGCGCGCCTAGAGTGGTGCGTAGCCAACGGAGATTGCTGATGTTGCTTTCCATGTCTCGTCCACCTTATGACATGCCAGGAGATGCCATCCTGATCGAGTTGCAGACGCAGCAGCATCTGAACCCGCACCGGCCGCTGGCCGAGATGCTGGAATCGGCTCGCGACGAGGTCGGGTTCTGCCGCAACGCTGCCGGCCGGGCGATACGGTCGGTGGGGCTGGACGGGACGACGAAGATCGGCCGGCTGGACGAGATGGACCTGGTGGCGTTGACGCGGGCGATCCGGGGACTCTGCCGGGGTTCGGGCGATGTGATGGCTCCGGCCTCCGTGGCATAGCGGCCCGTTCACGCCGCACGGCAACGGGGGCGGCGTCCGGCCTGCTCGCGACGATGGCTGGCGGCAACGAACGACCAGGGGTTGTCCCCGCGCGCGGGCGGCAGAACCGTGGTGGTGCTGGCGCAGAACTCGCGAAACGCGACGGGTTGCGGTTGCGGGCAATAGTCGGCCAGGCGAAGCATGCCCTCGGAGGTGTTGCCGGCGGCGGGTGGGGACGTCATCTGGCACGAAGAAAGGCCGACGGGTGGAATGGCGTTCATATTGCGATCTCCTCTTCGAAGCTGACTGGGTGATGTACGATTCAAATGGTGGAGAGGCAAATCGGGGCACAGTGCAAGTACGCACGGCTTGAGCCCGCAGTGACGGCCCAGGGTGCGGGAGATGCGGGGACCGGAGTGAGTGGAAATGACAATAAAGAAGACGGAGCATCCTGATTGGGGGTGCTCCGTCCGAATCTCACGGGGATTCCGGCGCCGCGTCAGGCGGCACTCTGATAGTCGTAGAAGGTCTTGATGGTCTTTCGATAGTAGCCGCCGCCGTGGGCCTGCACGGCGTTGAGCACGACGCCGAGATGTTCGGCGCGGACCTTTCGCAGTTCATCGCACATGCGATGGAGCTTGCCGCGGCTGTCGGCGCGGGCCCGGATGACCGTGACGACACCGTCGACTTTTGCGGCCAGGGCGGCGGCCTCCGCGACCACGAGGAGCGGACCCGAGTCGAAAATGACGTGGTCGTATTCCTCGTTGGCATGGTCGATGAAGTCGGACAGGAGCTGGCTTTCAAAGAGCTCGGTGGCGTTCATCGGCTTGGCGCCGCTGGGCAGGATGGAGAGGTTCGGAATGCGCGTGGTGACGGCGACATCGTTGATGGCGGCCGTCCCGTTGAGAACGTCGCTGAAGCCGCGGTTGTTCTCGGCGCCGAAGATGCGGTGGATTTCCGGCCGGCGGAAGTTGCTGTCCACGAGCAACACCTTGCGGCCGTTGAGGGCCAGTCCGGCGGCCAGGTTGGCGGCGACAGTGGTCTTGCCATCGAGAGGGCTGGGGCCACTGACGAGAATCGAGCGGGTTGCATCGAAGGGCGCAACGTGCTGGAGCCGCGTCCGCACCTGACGGAACTGCTCGGCGGTCAGGCTGTGCGGGGCGTCATAGATGACAAGCTGGGCGTCGGCAACCTGCGGGTCGTCGGACTCATCGGCGATGATCCCCAGCACGTTCATATGGCCGACGCGGGCGATGTCGCGTGGCGAGCGGACAGTCTGGTCGAGGAACTCCCGGAGGAAGGCCAGACCGAGCGCCAGGGCGAAACCAATAGTCAGGCCGACGGGCAGAAAGACGA
>JBEKVL010000834.1:0-3117 GCA_049514055.1 Tepidisphaeraceae bacterium
CCATGTTCGCCCCCGATCCACTCCTCGCCTGGCAGGTCTTCGCCGCGCGCCTCAAGACCGACCCGGCCGTCATGCAGAAAATAAGAGACATCCTGCCCGCACTGGATGACGACGATTCCTATAAGCGCGCCGACGCCGTGGCCGAAATCCGCAAACTCGGCATCCCCGGCGGCATCGCCATCGTCAACATGGATCGCGCCAGCCTCAGCGTGCAGCAATCCGTGCTGCTCGATTCCGCCTTGGCCCCGCTCCGCTCGCTCCGTGCCGAAAACCCGGCCGAATGCCGCTCCGACCCCGTCTGGCTGCTCGACTGCCTCTATTGCGAAGACCGGATGATCCGCCAGGCCGCCTTCGATTGCCTCGGCGAGGTTCTGAAGCACGAGATCCCCCTGGACATCGAAGCCCCCCCGGCCCGCCGCTTCGCCGCCGTCGATTCGCTGCGTGCAAAACTCTTCCCCACGACCCGCCCCACGACGCGACCTGAGAGCCAGTGAACGGATGGAACGTGAACTGGGTTGCCGACAAGGCCAAACCGGTCAGGGATATTCCTGATCCATGTTCTGTATCCTCTTTTTTTGCCCCTTCTTCTTTGAGCTTCTTATTCTGCCCGAAATGGCGGTCAAGAACTCGGTCGTCCGGCACGCCCGTCCTCTGGGGGTGGTTACTTAATGTCAATCGATCCACTCCAAAAGGCCTCGCCGTTCTTCCATTCGATTTTGGACACGTCTCGACCTGCACGTCGGAGCTTGGTCATGAAGGTTGACACAAGTTCAGCATTCGCGTCGTCCGTAACGAACAGTCCATAGGGAAGTTCCGACCATCCATAAACACCGACACAGGCCCACTTCAATTCGTCAATCGACTCGGCTAGTAGATCCAAATACTCACCCCAATACTCCATATACCGATCCGTCGGGCGGGGACGGGGCCGTGCTCGCGGCGCATCAACAGTTGCCCCCCATTCTGGTGGAGCAGACGCCCAAAGACGCCGGAGGAATTCCGGTTGGGTCGTGGCATCGATCAGCATGCAAAACCGATCCGGGTCCGTTTGATCGCGGAACTGCATCGCAATGGCTTGATTGCGCGGCTCGGCCCATAGATGGAATCCCTCGATCAATGGCCATTCCGTTCCAGGCGACCCAGGCTTCCGCAGATAATCATCGGGAAGCGCTCCATTCCACACGCCAAACGGGCTCCCGACCACCTCCTTCAGAATGTCCAGCGTCTGCGAATCGATCCGGAACAGGCAATGGATATGCCGTGCAATCTTCGGACGCCGCTCGCGGAAGACCAAAACTAAATATGCGTCTTCAGCACTCAAGTCACTTAGATCGTCGCGAAACTCATTGTTCATAGCATATGACCCCGTGTCCTTCGACCATGAATTCGGGCCCCCTGTCGGGCCGCCACAATTCGGGCCGCGACAGGTTTACGCTACGGCACATAAACATTCCCACCGAGAAAGCTTAGCACATTGCAAGCTGATGTAAACAGAGGAGCGTAATTGCTGTCGACACTTACTTTGGTCCCGTCCAGTGAAATGGTCAAGTCAACCCATCTTGACCAACGTCGAACGTCCCCTTCGACTCGGAAGGTGGCATGGGTACTACGCATTAACAAGCGGGATATCAAAAGAGGTCATGGATCAATTCGCCTCTTGGCACGGGGTTTCCAACTCTGCCACGGGTTCTCTACCGCCGCACGGAGAACTCAAGCACCTTGTTGCCGCTCTGGTCCAGGTACTTGTACCAGACGACAACACCGGCGTCGAAGATCGGCTTCATCTCCGGCGAAGCCAATGCCCGTTGGCCTACACTGTTTTGCAACTGTGTCTTCTGGTCTGCGGACAGGCCTATGTTGACCGTGTAGATATACGAATACGTCTTGCCCGGCCCGGCCTCAACCCGGTCCCAGCGGGTGGCACTATCCACCTGCATCGGCAGCTTCTGATTCAGTTTCGCGGCCATTTGTTGGAGCCGCGTCTCGGTCGAGCCGCCAAAGAATCTGCTTGTGCCGTTGAAGGCAAGTCGGTAGGCCACCACAAATGCCACGATGCCGGCACCGATGCCTCCGATCTTCTTACCGTCCATGTCCGTCTCCTTATGTAGTTGCAATTGTACCTTCGTGTGGCGGGGCAGACAACGCGCTGATAAAGTCGATTCCCTATGTTTGTCGCTGAGACTATAGTGTCGCCCATGAGAACCGACGGCCGCCGCCCAGACGAACTTCGTCCGATCCAGGTCACGCGCCACTTCACGGCCACCCCGGCCGGCTCAGTGCTGTGGAAGCAGGGCAACACCATCCTGCTCTGCACCGCCTCGATCACCCAGGAAGTCCCGCCGTGGTTCCCCGCCGACAAGCCCGGCGGCTGGATCACCGCGGAATATGTCATGCTCCCGGCCAGCACGCCGCAGCGCAAACCCTGGCCGAAGATCGGCCACACCGATTCCCGCGGCACGGAGATCCAGCGGCTGGTCGGCCGGGCTTTGCGGGCGGCCATCGACATCTCGAGAATCGGGCCGCACACGATCGCGATCGACTGCCAGGTCTTGCAGGCCGATGGCGGCACGCGCACGGCCGCCATTTGCGGGGGATACGTCGCGCTGGTGGATGCGATCGCCAAGCTGCCGAAGCAGTGCCCTCCGCCGCGCCGGCCGGGCGGGGTGCTGCCCGCCAGTTACGATCCGGCGTCCTACAAGCCGGCCGAAGCGATGGTCGACCAGCTCGCCGCCGTCAGCGTCGGCGTGGTCGATGGCGAGATCCTGCTGGATCTGGCCTACGAGGACGATTCTCGTGCCTCGGTGGACATGAACGTGGCCTACACGGCGCGCGACAAGTTCGTCGAAGTCCAGGGCGCGGCCGAGAACGGCGAGGGTTTCGATCGCGCGACGATGGACCGCATGATCGACATGGCCGCCGCGGGTTGCCGGATGTTGTTCGAAGTACAGAAGAAGGCGCTGGGGGCGTAGAGGATGGTGGGTGATCGGTGATCGGTGAGTGCAAATCTCGTTGGCCGGTAAGCAAATACCGGCCACCGACCGCCGATCACTTCTTCATCTCCCGCTCGCATCGTCCGATGGTTTCCTCCGTCGCCGCCAGCCATTTCGCCGTCTCGTC
>JBEKVL010000835.1:0-3112 GCA_049514055.1 Tepidisphaeraceae bacterium
CAGGTCATCGACGCCATCAACACGGCCACCGGCGGCAAAGTCACCGCATCCATCGCCAGCGGCGCGACGGGGATCACGCTGACCGACTCGGCGGGCGGCGGAGCCTCGCCCACCGTTACGGCCATTGGAGACTCCAACGCCGCCCATGATCTGGGGCTGGACGCGGCGGCGTCGGGGAACACCATCACCGGCGGGTCCGTGCTGGCGGGCGTGGACACGATGCTGCTCTCCTCGATGCGTGGCGGCAAGGGTCTGGACCTGGGCACGGTCAACTTCACCGATCGCGCCGGCAACAGTACCAGCATCGACTTCTCCGGGGCCACGAATGTCCAGGATGTCCTCGACCTCATCAACAACAACGGTGTCGTCGGCCTGCAAGCCTCGTTGAAGGACTCGGGCAACGGCATTCAGATCACCGACACCAGCGGCGGCAGCGGCAATGTGGTCATTGCTGACAGCTCGAGCACCACTGCTTCCGAACTTGGCATTGCCGGAACCTTCACTTCCGCCACCTCGACCATCAAGGGAGCCAATCTCCAGCCCCAGTGGGTAAGTGAGAACACGCTGCTCAGCGCCTACAACGGCGGCCGGGGCGTCGCCACGGGCAACTTCACGATCACCAATTCCCTCGGGGGCACGGCCACGATCGCCATCACGTCCACCGACACGACCATCGGCGACGTCCTGAAGAAGATCAACGCCGCCGGCATCGGCGTCACCGCCTCGATCAACGACAACGGCGATGGGATCCTGCTCACCGACACCAACGGCGGGGGCGCCGGCATGGTCGTCGCCGACACCACTTCGCAGACGGCGTCCAACCTCAATATCGCGGGAACGGCGACGGGAAACACCATCGACGGCGCGTTCGAGAAGACCTTCACCGTAAGCAGCACGGATACGCTCGATTCGGTCGTCAGCATGTTGAACAGCACCGCCTTCGCCGTCAGCGCCTCGACGATCAACGACGGCTCGGGCGCGGCGGGCAGCCGCCTGTCGCTGACCTCGCGCTTTTCCGGAAAGGCCGGGCAGTTCGTTTTCGACGCCGGTGACACGCAGTTGCAGACGACCAATCTCGTCGAGGCCCAGGACGCGGCCGTTTTCTTCGGAGGCAGCGGCAGCCAGAAACCGATATTGATCTCGTCGTCGACAAACCAGCTCACCAATGTTGTTCGCGGGCTGACCATCACCCTCACCGGCGTCTCGGCCAGCCCGGTGACTGTCAGCGTCACGGACGACAACAGCAACGTGCTCAGCCAGATCAACACCTTCGTCACCGGTTTCAATGGCATCGTCGACAAGATCGGCACGCTGACGGCTTACAACAGCGATCCCACCAAGCAGGGCATTCTGCTGGGTGATCCCACTGCCGAGCAGGTCCAGTCCACTCTCTACAGCGCCATCGAGTCGGTCGTCACCGGCACGGGGAACTTCCACACCATCGCGGACATCGGCCTGACCCTGGACGACAAGGGCGACCTCCAATTCGATCAGAGCAAATTCCAGCAGGCCTATGCCAGCGACCCCGAGAATTTCAAGAAGTTCTTCAGCCAGTTGCAGGCCGCTTCGGGCACCACGTCCGCCCAGACTGGCATGGGAACGATCATCCAGAATGCGATCAACAATCTGATCGATCCGACCAACGGCATTCTGACGCTCACCAACACGACGATCGACAATCAGGTCCAGAGCTTCAACGACCGCATCAGCCAGCTCAACGATCTGCTGGCGGCCAAGAAGACGCGCCTGCAGAACCAGTTTGCCAATCTGGAAACCGTACTGGCGCAGATGCAAACGCAACAGCAGGCGCTGACAAGCCTCACGAATTCGCTCAATGGCACGACGTCCTCCTCCTCGACAACAACAAAGGCAGTAGCGTAGTCCGATAAGTCTGAAACAGGGGGCCAGCCTGGAACAATCGAGAGGCGGGCTCAACCGGCCGTCCCATCGCTGCCGATATGAGTGGTGCGGCCATTGCCGGCCGATATGCTATGAACGGACAGGCGGCCAATTCCTATCTCAAGACCAAGGTGCTCACCGCCACCCCGGAGCAGCTTCAGTTGATGCTCTACGACGGCGCCATCCGCTTTTGCGACCAGGCCCGCGTCGCCATCCAGGAAAAGAACTGGGAGCAGAGCTACAACCTGATCATCCGTGTGCAGCGGATCCTGGTCGAGATGCTCTGCACGCTCAAGCACGACATCAACCCCGACCTCTGCGGGAAACTGGCGTCTCTTTACAACTACGCCTATCGGAAACTCGTCGAGGCCAGCGTCGGGCACGATGTGGCCGCTCTTGAGGAGGCCGTGAGCGTGCTGCGTTTCCAGCGCGAAACCTGGGTGCTGCTGCTCGACAAACTATCTCGCGCGAAGGCGACCAATGCGGCGAGAAAGCTCGACCTTCCGGCCCCCGACGCCCGCATGGAAGCGAGCATCAGCGTGCGGGGGTAAGCTTGATTTCGACCTCTGCGCTGAATACGGCAGCCGGGTCGCCGTATTCGTCGAGTGTCCGGGCCAGAGTGGCGATCGTCCGCGACACACTTCCGGCGAATACCTCTTTCGATCCGGCCAGAATCGTGACGGGCTTGTCGAGATCCATCATTCGGTCATTCAACCGGACTAGCAGGCGGGGTGCATCCCTGGTTTCGATGGTGATTCTCTGTCCGGCGTATTTTGCGATGACTTCAGTGCCCGCCTTCTGGTCGTCGGGGCCGACGGCCAGCCAGTAGAATCGCGAGTGCGTCGTGGCGCTCTGCTTCCACACGATTCGCTTGGGCAGGGGGTCGCGCGCACACTTCGCCATCCAGGGAACCGCCTCGGCATCCTCGCGATCCATCCAGTGGGATTTGCCGGCATGAAGCTTCACGAGATGAACGTAGCCCTCGGGATCGGCTTTCTGCAGGTCGTCAAGTTTCCTTCCCCACTCGGCGGCCACCTTGTTGCGGTTGTAGCCACCGTCCAGCGCGCCGACGTGAATGGCGAAGCCAATGTTCCGCAGGCCCAGCGGCGAGGCATCGTTGGGATGCCCGGCCATCATCGAGGCGGCCGCCAGACGGTCGGCCATGCGCGGAGCGAGTTGATAGACGCCATCGCCACCGGCCGAATAACCCATG
>JBEKVL010000836.1:0-3100 GCA_049514055.1 Tepidisphaeraceae bacterium
AGCCAGATGTTGAACCTGCCGGAAACCGGGCTGAGCTACTACCGTGTCAACGTCGAGAAGGCGGTCCAATATGTCCGCGAGCTTTTCAGCGGCGGCACGATCAGCACGGCCGACCTGGACAACACCACGGCCACCGCCACGAACATCCCCGCGCTGACCGGAATCCGCTACTTCACCGGCCGGGGCACGATCGGCACGGATGGGCTGAATCAGGTGGGCGTCAACGACGTTGATCTGTATAAGATCACGCTCGATTCGCCCGGCGTGGTGTCCGTCATCCTCAGCCAGCCGAGCGGCGGGTCGGCGTTCGCCGCGGAGATCCGGCTCTTCGACGCCCAGGGGAACCAGATCGCGGCCGCCACCGGCACGGCCGGCGCATATCCGACGCTCACGTCCGACACCAACAATCCGCTGGCCATCGGGACGTATTACATCGGCGTCAGCAGCCAGGGAAATGCCGGCTACAGTATTTCCGATGGCTCGGGCGCCGCCGGCGGAAGCGCGACTGGCGACTACGCCCTGGTCATCAGTCTGTCCAATCCCGACCCCAACGGCGTCGCCCAGGGCGCCACCGTGGTCGACCTGACCAACCCCAACACCACGATCTCGGGGAACGTGGTCGCAAACGAGTACCAGGGCGCCATCGGCTCCGACCCGCCGCCGGCCGGGTCCACAACCCGCGTCCCCGTTCCCAACGGCGATGTGGACATGTTCAAGGTTGTCGCCCCGGACACCGGCGTGTTGACCGTGCAGACCAACACCAGCGCCTACGGCCTGCTGGCCGTGGACAGCTACGTGCGCGTGTTCGATGCCGGCCTGAATCAGATCGCTTTCAACGATGACATATCCAGGGTCGACACGGACAGCTACGTGCAGGTCAACGTGCAGGCCGGTCAGACCTATTATGTTGCCGTCACGAACTACGCGAACCGGACCTTTGACGTCCGCAACCCCTATGGACGGGTCGCCAACAGCACCCCCAGCGACCGCTATTACGACCTCTACCTCTCCTTCGACAACGGAGACACCAACGGCACCGCCTTCCTCGCCAGCCCGGCCGTCGTCGGGCAGACGGTGACCGACAGCATCGGTGCGGACAACGGCCAGGCGCTGCTGGGCGCCAACGGCGGCAACAAGGACGTCGACTTCTACACGTACACCGCGAGCAGTGACGGACTGCTGGACTTCGGCGTCGATGCCACCACCAGCGGGTTCTCTCCCTCGCTGGAGCTTTGGAGCCTGACCGCCAGCATGACCAGCATCAGCGAGATCGGCGTCACCACCGGCTCGGGCAACCATCTCATCGTCCAGGTCAGCTCGGGTGAGACGCTCTACGTCTCGGTCACCGGCAAGGGCAACGAGAGCTTCAACTGGTATTCGCTGGGAAGCGGGACCGGCGGGCAGACCGGCGGTTACACGCTTTCCTCCCGACTCCGCCCCCTGAGCGACTACACCGCGCTGAGCGACGGCGCCATCCAGGACGGCACGCCGGAGACAATCACCCCGGGCACGCCCGTGTACGGCAACCTGGGGATGGACGGCTCGCTCATCGTCGGCTCCGCCGATGTCGACATGTACCGGTTGAACGTGACCGCCACCGGCCAGTACAGCATACGCACGGACACCAGCCGCGAGGGCAGCGCCGACACCGTGCTCCGCCTCTTCGATGCCAGCGGCAATCAACTGGCCGTCAATGACAACCTGAGCGACGCCACCACCGCCAGCCTCATCACGGCGACACTGATGGTGGGCCGGACCTACTACATCGGCGTCAGCGGCGCCGGCACCGGAGCGACCGCCTATGACCCCAACACCGGCGCCGGCGCCACGGCGGGCAGCACGGGCTCCTACGGCCTCATCGTCACCGGGAGCCTGACGCCCGCCCTTTCGGTTGCGAGCGGAGCACCGGTTCGCGAGCCGATGCCCGGCCAGACGGCCACCCTTGCCTTCACCGTCACGCTCACTCCCGCCGCCGCCCAACCGGTTGCCGTGGACTATTCCACCGCGAACGGGACCGCCATCGCCGGCCGGGATTATCTCGCCACGTCCGGCACGCTGACGTTCGCCCCCGGCGAGACGTCCAAGACGGTGACCGCGACGATCCTGAGCGACAGCTTCGCGGCGTCGGCCGAGACCTTCACGCTCACCCTGTCCAACGCCGGCACCGACGCGATCATCGTCGGCAGCAGTGCGACCGGCACGATACAGGACGTGGCCGTGAAGACGGTCACGTTCAGCGGGACCAGAGCAGGGCAGTACCTGGACGTCGCAGGCCACAAGGTGACACTCCAGCTGTCGGGTCCGGGCACGGGTTCGGCCGTCTTCTACGGCGGCAGTCCCACGCCGGCCCGCATCACGCTGAGCGGGACCACCAGCCGTTCCACGTTCACCATCTCGCCGGACCAGGGCGGCACCAGCGTCGGCGACGTGGTCGTCAACGGCTCGCTCCTGTCCCTCAACGCCAGCAAGGCGGCGCTTCGCGGGGATCTGGCGGTTACCGGGTCGCTCGGCAGCGTCATTCTGGTCAGCGCCTCGGGCGGGCATACCCTCTCCATCGGCAGCGGCGCCGTGGCCACCTCGCTCGACCTGGGCAATGTTTCCGACCTGTCCGTCTCCGCCAGCGGCGCGCTCAAGTCCGTGGCGGCCACAATGTGGCAGAATCTCCGCGCCGGCGAGGATACGATTGACGCCGCTTCGATCGGCAACCTGACGGTCGACGGAGTTTTCGCCGCCGATCTGACGCTTTCCGCCGCCGGTGTGGACATCGGGACGGCGATTCTCGGCGCCGTCACCGGCGGAACGTGGACGCTGAGCGGATCGGCAACAACCGTGGCGGCCGGATCAACCGCCTCCGGCTGGCTGGCGACGGTCGCGGGCGACATCACGACATTCTCGACACAGGGGAGACTCTCCGGGCATCTCACCGCCCGTTCCATCGGAACGGTTCGAGTGGGCACCAGCCTCACCGATGCACTACTCCGCGCTACGGCGGCGCCCGGGACTCGCGGCAAGACACCAGCCGTCGGCCAAGTGACGGTCAAGGGCGCCATCTCCGGTTCCGAGATCCGATCGGCCGGGAACATCCAGTCCGTGAGCGCGG
>JBEKVL010000837.1:0-3097 GCA_049514055.1 Tepidisphaeraceae bacterium
CGCCCCGGCTGTAAGTCCCGCTCCGGCTGCGCCTACGCGGGACTTACAGCCGGGAAAGACCAGCGCGGGGTGACACTTCTACTTCGGCTTGCGCGGTGACATTTCTATTCCTTTACAACAGGTGATGTACAAGCCGCGGTTCCCGGCCGGGGTCGGTTTCATGCGATGCCCGATGGGCGGCTGTTCGTCTTCCTGCACGCCAGAGTACGCGATGCGGCCGGCCGGAACGCTGATGAGAACCGGCTGGTGGAGATTCATGCCGATGGCTCAATCGGGGCGTTTATCCCCGTACCGCTCAAACAACCGCTGACGACGTTCTTCACGGCCAGCGTGCGGGCCGGATGTGCGTCTTCCGATACACTCGACCTGCTGGGCGAGATCGGGCAGGACGTGTGTTACGCCAAGATCAGACTCGGTCCGTAAGTCTCGCTGAGCCAGAAATGAAAGCCTTGCGGCATGGAAGAGCATGCCCGCCAGTTTGCGGATATGCTCATGGCGTACGAGCATCAAGGCATCATAATGAATCGAGGAGGTTGGCCATGATCTCACGCAGGCAGTTCGTCGCCGGGATAATCGCCGGGGCCACAGCCGCTGGTGTTCTCCCAATGCAGGCATGGGCAGGCGAGTCGGCACCGGCGGCAAAGGCCAGAGCCCAAGAAGTGGACGGTCCTGACAAAAAGGGGCCAGCCGCAGAATCCCGCACCTGGAATGTTGGCACACCAATCGTCACCTACTGGGCCGGGCCGACGATGACCGACGCAGTGGCCGCGCAGATGGCCGACGGCGGGTTCAATGTTGTCTGGTGCGGTGAGAAAGACCTTGACCTCGTGCATCGTCATCGGCTTCGCGCCCAGTTGACGGATAGACTTCTGAAGCCCGCCTCCCTCGGCAACCCCACCCAGCGAGAGAAACTCGACGCCCTGATCGCCCGGGTGGCCAAGCACCCCGCGATGTACTGCTACTTCATCACCGACGAGCCCAGCGCCGGGGCGTTCGCCTCGCTGGGCAGGCTCGTGACCTACCTCCGCGAGCGCGATCCGGCCCACATGGCCTACATCAACCTCTTCCCGACCTACGCCAACAACGAGCAACTCGGCACCAAAGGCGATGTCGTCACCGCGTATCGCGAACACCTGCGGCAGTATGTCGAGGTCGTCCGCCCCGCATTAATCAGCTACGACCACTACCAGTTTGCAATCAACCGCGACAACGACCAGTATTTCCTGAACCTGGCGATGATCCGCCGTGCGGCCGACGATGCGCAGTTGCCGTTTCTGAACATCGTGCAGGCCTGCACCTGGGCTCCGACGGTGATGCGGGTTCCGAAGCCCGACGAGATGCGTTACCTCGTCTACACGACCGCCGCGTACGGTGCCCAGGGTATTTCCTACTATGTCTATTGCTGTAAGGATCACGTCGGCGGGATCGCGCTGCCCGACGGCACGCCAACGCCGATCTATCATGCGTTAAAGTCGCTCAGTCGCGAGTTCGTGGCCATCGCGACCCAGACCCAGTCACTGCGCTGGATGGCGGCCTATCACACCGGGATGACCCCGACGGGCTCCGTGCCGCTCCCGGCCGACTCCGTGTTCCGCCTTGACCCGCCCGTGGCGCCGATTGCCGGCAAGCCGGGTGAACGTGTGCGCGGCATCCTCCTGGGACTCTGGGGTGAAACGGCCCAGCAAAGTGCGCAGGTCACGCCGACCCATACGCTCGTCGTCAACATGGACTACATGGCCCCCGTCACAACATCGCTGGTCGGCCCCGGTCCACTGCAGGCATTCGACGCCACCGAGGGGAAGTGGCTGCCCGCGGCGGGCAACCGCGTGCATCTGCATCTGCCGCCCGGTGGTGGAACATTGCTCCGCGTAGCGCGGTAGAGCGGGCGACAGACGGTAAGGACGACGGATACAACCATCGGTGATAGAACAACCCAACCGGGAAACACTCGCATGCAGGCCCGCCACTACTTTACCTCTGGAAAAAACGGAGGAACGGCCAGACGCAGCCATTGGGGCGTGATGGCCAGGAGTGCCGGGGGAACATCGCCCGTCATTCCCTGAAGCACGCCGCGGGTTTCGCCCGCTGGCTCGACAACGAAGGCCAGGTCCACACGTTCCGGCAGGTCGATTTCCAGTCCATCAGTCTTGAGGCTCGTCAACCCGCCGGCGGCCAGCGCCGCCACCTTGCCATTGGTCGCAAACCGGATTGCGACCACGCCGACCGCATCAACCGCGACCGCATGCCCTTGCCAGGTAAATGTTTCGCGGATTGGCTCGCCCGCGGGGCTCTTTCCTCCCGCGACGCGGACATACGTCCCATCGGTCAGGACACTGTGTCCGTCCGTCGGCGGCGCGGCATGTTGCACCGCTCCGGCCTGCCCCCAGCCCGAAAGCCGCGCCGACCAGCCCGTGACGCGGGTCACGCTTGACTGGCCGAGGAATTGCGCCACCGCCTCATCGCATGCCTGGTCGTCGCCGCAGCGGCGAACATTTCCACCGAGGCGGGCCGTCCCGTTCAGCGGACGAGATTCGCCGTCGCGCGTCCAATCCCCCACCAGAAACACCACGCTCTTACCCTTGGCGGCCCGCTCGAAGAACGACAGTTCGCCTTCGTCCCCAAATTCCGGCTGATAGAGCACCACCGCACGGTAGCGTTGCGGCCCGAGGCAGACGTACCCCTCGGCGTCGATTCGCAATGCGGATGTGCCCACCAGACTCGAAGGGATCAAATCGGCCGGATATGCCAGTTGCTACGACGAAGGTAACGATCAATGTCAGAACTCTGGATCGAGCCGTGCGCAAGAGACAGGGTCGATTGCAGGCAATATCGCTCATTCAAAGACCCCGAGTTCACGGATGGCGTGCCCCCACTGTGTGCCGCGTTTGGTGCAGAAGATTCGCACATGGCGGGCTTCCACGGGCGTGAACTTGATTTCACTCACGCCGCCCTTGCCGTTTTCTTCGGTGAAGACATCCTTCCAGTCCTTCCCATCCTGTGAAACCTGCACGGCGAATGCCTTCGAATAGGCGGTCTCCCAGTCAATGCGAACCCGACTGATCTTGAATGTCTTCCCCAGGTCCACGGCCAGCCAGGC
>JBEKVL010000838.1:0-3093 GCA_049514055.1 Tepidisphaeraceae bacterium
CATTCCGGGGTCTCGCGCCGCCGCCATGGGCCTGCGCCCCGGCGACACCATCCTCAAGGGCAACGGCCAGGACATCGGCGACATCACGGACCTGCGCACGATCCTGGCGCAGTCGAAAGAACCGGTCCGGCTCGATATTCTTCGCGATGACAAGCCGCTGGTGATCAAAGAACGCGATGCGGCCGATGACAAGAAGCGCTGAACAATTTGAGAATGGCCGAGGCGCGGTCATTTTTCCGGGAACAGCGTCTTGACCACTGACATGCACGTCCATAGCTCAACCGGAGTAGTGCCGCATGAGAACCTGTAGTTTCAGCCGTGTCGTTGTGCATTGCCTGCTCGTGGTTGCCGCCACATGCGCTGTCGCCGCTCCGCCCGAGCAACAGGTCGAGAGCGCCATCGACAGGGGTGTCAAATGGCTCCTCGAACAGAACAAGACCGGCTCCTGGGAGGAAGTCGCCACACCGTCCGGCGCCGACTATGAGCCCAACGGCCGGCAGTGGGGCGGGCGCACCGGCCTGGCGACTTACGCGCTGCTCGCCGCGGGACAGAGCGACCAGGAGCCGCGCGTCAAGCAGGCGATCGAGTTCCTGAAAAAGGCCGAGTTACAGGGGACGTATGCCCTGGGTCTGCGCTGCCAGGTATGGTATTTCCTGCCGAACAATCCCGAGACCCGGGCGCTGGTGACCAAGGACGCCCAGGCGCTCCAGGCATGCATCCGCATCAAGGGCAAGGCGCACGGGCTGTTTCGCTACTGGAAGGGAAGCGGCGATGACGACTACTGCCACAGTTGCAGCAACTACGGAGTGCTGGGTCTCTGGGCCTGCGCCCAGCAGAACTACGAGATCAGCCCCCAGCAGTGGTCCAGCTTCGAGGATGCCTGGCGGCATCACCAGCGGGATGAAGGCGGCTGGTCGTATCGCAACGACGACCCGTCCGAAGGGGCCTCCAAACAGACCATGTCCATGACGGCGGCGGGTGTCGCCACTCTGTTCATCACCCAGGACTACGTGCATGCGATGGAAGGCATCGGCTGCGTCGGCAACCCGTGGGATCCGCACATCCACCACGGCATCCAGTGGATCAGCCAGAACTTCGACAAGTTCGAAGAGCAGTGGCCCTTCTATGCCTTGTACAACGTCGAGCGCGTCGGCGTCGCCTCGGGCATGAAGTTCTTCGGCACGGTCGACTGGTACGACCGCGGCGCCAAGTGGATCCTCGCCCGTCAGGACGGCAGCGGGTCGTGGAGCAACAGCGTCATCGACACCTCCTTCGCCCTGCTGTTCCTCGTGCGCGGCCGCTCGCCGCTGGTCATGAGCAAGCTCGACTACACGCCCGAGGATTTCATGGGCAAGAACCCGCGCAACATACCGGCGGTGTGGAACCAGCGTTCGCGCGATTGCGCCAACATCAGCCGCTGGATCGGCCGCACCATCGAGAAGGATCTCAACTGGCAGATCGTGCATCTCAAGGCCCCGCTCGAGGATCTTCACGACGCGCCGATCCTCTACATCGCCGGATCCAAGGAGCTGACGTTCGTCAAGGAGGATCGCGAGAAACTCAAGGCCTGGGTCTTGCAGGGCGGGCTGATTGTCGGCAACGCCGACTGCGGCAAGGCGGGTTTCGCCGACTCGTTCAAGAAGATCGGCGAAGAACTCTTCGCGCCCTGCAAGTTCCGGGAACTCCCGGCGGACCACCTCATCTTCAAGGATGAGGCGTTTAAGCGCGTGAACTGGAAGAACCCGCCGCAGTTACTCGGTATTTCCAACGGCGCGCGCGAATTCATGGTGCTGTTCCCCACCGCCGACCCCGCCCGCTACTGGCAACAACAGTCGTTCCTCGGCCCGGAGCGCGAGCCGCTGGCGCAACTCATGGGCAACATCTTCCTCTACTCCGTCGACAAACAGAACCTGCAGCATCGCGGCGAACCGTTTCTCATTCAGAAGAAGCCCGACGTCAAACCCGTGCGCACGATCAAGGTCGCCCGCATCCAGTACGACGGCAACTGGGATCCCGAGCCCTACGGCTGGCAGCGCCTGGCGGCGCTTATGCACAACACGTGCGCCTCTCTGGTCGAAGTCACCGCGCTCAAACTCGGCGACAATAAGCTCACCAAGGACTTCCAGGCCGCCCATCTCACCGGCACGGAGGCTTTTACGCTTTCGCCGCTGTCCAGGGTCGAGTTGCGAAAGTGGCTTGAAGCCGGCGGCACGCTCATCGTCGATGCCTGCGGCGGCAGCAAGGAATTCGCCCAGGCCGCGGAAGCCGAAATCCACGACCTCTATCCCGCGGCCAGGCTCGATATCCTCAAATCCGACAGCCTCGTCTACAACCCGGTCCAGCCGGGCATCGCCGAAGTCGGCTACCGGGCCTTTTTCATCCGCAACTACGCCCGCATGAAGACACCGCGGCTGCGCGGCATGGACGTCAACAAGCGCACCGCCATCATCTTCAGCGCGGAAGACCTCTCGACCGGACTGGTGGGCCAGCCCGTCGACGGCATTCTCGGCTATGTCCCGGCCTCGGCGTCGCAACTGATGAGCTATGCCCTGCTCTACGCCGCCGGGGTCCGTCCGCCGCCGCCGCCCGAGGCGCCCAAGCCCGAGGCATTCAACCTGGCCGAAGCCCTGGAGAAGTTCGCCCCCGGCTGGACCGGCACGGGTTGTTTCAAGCTCAACGATCCCGGTTTCAAGGAGCAGCTCGGCGGCCGCGAAAACGTGCTGGTCACCACCGCATTGGACGCCAGGAACACGGTCGTCCTTGGAAAGCAGCAGGGCGTGCCGCCGGGCCGGGTGACCACGCTTAACCTCGTTGTCGGCCATCCTGAGAAAGGCTCGTGGGATCTCACTGTCCGCGCCGATGGGCAGGAGATATACAAGGCTCCTATCAACCGGGAAACGACTCTGAACGGCTGGCGCGAAATCTCGGTCGATCTGTCTTCGTTTGCAGGCAAGGAGATCAAGCTCGAACTCGTGCAGATTCCCAGCCCCGGCGCGGCCGACAAATCGGCGTGGTGGGGTCTCGTGAAGATACAGGCGAAGAAAGAGTGACAAGTCGGATCGTAGCTGCATCCAGACGTTTTGAGGGCGCACA
>JBEKVL010000839.1:0-3083 GCA_049514055.1 Tepidisphaeraceae bacterium
TGCATCGCCCAGATGCCGGCCGGCGCCTTCCGCGCCAAACTCCCCCGCGCCATGATGAAGGTTCCCCCCGGCGAGGTCTACGCCGAATACGAGAATCCCCGCGGCCACCTCGGTTTCTTCATCGAATCCCAGGGCGGCACGATTCCCTACCGCGTGAAAATCCGCGGCGCCTGTTTCGTTAACCTCGCCGTCACCGGCGAACTCTGCCGCAACGTCCTGCTCGCCGACGTCCCCGCCATCGTCGGCTCGATTGACGTGGTGATGGGGGAAGTGGATCGGTGAATGCAAGGAGCGCATGGATGTGCTCGACTATTATCCTCGCACCAAGTCACACCTCATGGGACGATGGCCCCGGCGTATCGTGGTGTGCGTCATCCTCCTCATCGTGTGCGGCCTGCTGGTCTTGATGCCGCGGCATTGGGCGGCCGTGCGCACCCTGACAACTCCGCTCGATAGGCCAGTCGAGGTGTTTGCGTTCAACTCCTACAACAACTGGGTCGATCGATCCGAGGTAGCGGTCATATTTGAGGACACCGAGCGCCTTCTTACGTTACGGTTTGGCCGCTCACCAGTGAAGGTGCTCGTGGAGGACGTGGAAAGTTACCCGTCATTGAGGGACCGCTGGACTGTCGGTGGTGCGACCATCGAGTTATTCGCGTCTCAGGGGAATGATTCCGTGGGTGTTCACCTGGAGGTTCATTCGGGGCCGGGACGTCAGGCTCATGTTACCAAGCCACCGCCGCCCGGCGGCCCCCTGGAGATTCTCGAGACGAGCTTCGAAGACGGCGTGTCGATCTGTCGGCTGTTGCTTACGGGGTTCCTGCTTGTCTTCGGGGCGATTGCCTTTTCCCTGGCTTGGTGGCATCTACATCCACGGCAGGGCGAAGGCGTACGATGGTGAGCTGAGTCATTTCCGACTCGCCGGGCAGCGGATATGACTCGCGTCTCCGCCGCTTTCCCCCTTCGCTCTTCCCGTCTTTTCTCTTGGCAACAGTTGCCAAGTCTGCAATAATGGTTTCATGCCAACGAAAAACGTCAACCTATCCGAGCAGCAGTCCAAGTTTGTCCGCCGAAGCATTGGCCAGGGGCGATTCCGCAACGCCAGCGAGGTGGTGCGGGCCGGGCTTCGCCTGCTTGAGCAGCGAGAAAAGGAGGAGAAACTCAAACTGGCGGCGCTGCGACGGGTGGCCGCAGGCGCTTTCGCCGAGATCGACCAGGGCCGGTTCGAGGACGTCGATCCCGATCATCTCGAGCAGTTCCTTGACGGCATTGACGCCAAGGCCCGGTCCACGAGGTTCGCATGAGGCTCCGCCTCCGTTTTTCCAGGCAGGCAGTCCAGGACATCGAGGATGTCCTTGCCTATACGTTGACTCACTCTGGCCAGCGGAGGCACGAGCAATACAAATTGCTTATTCGCCAAGCGCTTGCTGACATCGCGGCTCGGCCGGACGCACCGCCCGCCAAGAATCGGCCCGAAATCCATGCAGATGCCCGGACCTTCCACATCGCCCGCACCGGCAAACATGCGCGGCACTTTTTCCTGTACCGCGTCATTGAGGGGCAATCCATCGACATCGGCCGCCTGCTTCACGATTCGATGGACCTCCAGCGGCATCTGCCTGACGGGTTCGCCCCCCAAGACTGACAGAGTCCAATCGCGATGGCGAATGGCGGTGTGTTCAGACCATCGGTGGTTTCCATTCTGGTCTCGGGGTCGGTATCCTCGCAAGGCCAATGACCTCACCCATGCTTACCACCCTTGACCGTCAACGCCTCCACCGCGCTGTCTGGCGACCGGCGTTGATTGCGGCCGTTCCACTGGTGATTGTCTGGGGTTTGTACATTTACAGCCTTCTTTTTCCATCCCAAGGACGCACCACGCCCGATCCGAGCGATACCGCTGCCACCTGGGGCATAGCCGTCGTCGGCTCCTCGCTGGTCGTTCCGATCGCGCTGTTTCGAGTCGTCACGATCTTGCGGTTGGCGCGAGCCGGGCTTCCGGTCCTTGGCCGCCCATTGCTCGTGTTGGGCATCTACAAGATGGGAAAGGTTCCCGTCACTTTCAGCTATGTCCTTAATCACGCTGGTCAACCCAAAGAGAAACTGACCTCGTACCAATTCGGCCCGATTTGCTGATGCACGTCGTAGTCGATTTGATCCGTTGGTGGGTCTGTGATTTCGCGCCGAAGCACGGGTCCAAGCACCTTGATGGTTGCCGGGACGGGTCCGGTCGCGGGCGTGCTCCGGTAGAGATAGCCGTGGAGATTGCACCCCTTCCCCACCCAGGTGCGGAAAAGCACCCAGACCGTGCCGCTCGCGTCCGTGGTGACGTAGATCTCGCCACTGATGGAAAGCCCGGCCGAAGCGGGTGGCAACTTGACCACGCCGTGTACGTCAGGCTTGAGGATACCACTGACGACTTGCGAGCAAACAGTGGCGGCCGCCTTTCGATCGAACGAAATAGGGATCAGCCCGCGATCTCGGGCGAACCATAAAACGCCAACGATGCCAACGGTGACAATCGACAGCCCGGCCACGAGCACAATCCCGAGGATGATCCACTTGACCCTGCCGCACAGACGGGCCTGACGACGGTGCTCCAAGGACAAAGGCGGCGGGTCTTCCATGGAGCCAATGATACCACGGCGTGGCGGCGGCGGATTACGAAAATCCGGCGTGCTGCGAGCGTCATCGCAGCGGGCGGACGGAGATCCCGTCAAAGCCGGCCTCGCCCTTCTCGACGAACAGGATCAGCCGATCGCCGCGAAGGTCGGGAACCCAGTTCACGAGCGTGCGCTGGCCGTTGACACAGATGTCGAGGATGTTGTCCTTGAGGAGGATGTCGAGCAGGATCGGTTTGTCCAGCCACTGGACACCGGCCAGCGACTGTCCGCCGACCACCCAGAGCTTGCCTTCCGCCGGCGCCAGACGCAATTCATGCCCGTCGTTCTTCTCGCCTGTTGCCCGCAGGCGAAGTCCGAAACTCGCCGCTTTCGCGTCGACACACAGTTGCACGCGGGCGTTTTTCGGTAGACCGCTCAACATGGCCCGCGCGGTGCCTTCGGCCGCACGCAGACGGACCT
>JBEKVL010000840.1:0-3083 GCA_049514055.1 Tepidisphaeraceae bacterium
AAGAGGTGCCGGTTCCGGAAGAACCGAGGCCCGCGTCAGCCGAAGATGCGGCTGATTCGATGCCCGCGAGCGAACCGGCGCCGGCCGTCTCGACTTCAGAGCAGGTGGCCTTGGATTACTGCCGACGGTACGGGGGATTCTCAACAACGATCAGGGCGGGCCGCTGGAGCCGTCCCGCCGGGTGTGCCGGCCCTGATGATGCTCGGGCAGTTTGATGAGTTCGGTGGAGTCATGCGTAATGAAGCCGGCCGGGAAACATGGGAGGGCGGCCGGGATGCCTTCGCAACCTTCCGCGCGGCCGACGAACGCCATCTGGCCAGCATCGTCGTCGAGCCAGGCGCTGGCCACTTCGCTTGGTCCGACCGCAACGCTGCCTGTCTCGCCATGTTCATTCGCAAAGCCGCACAGGCTAAGATCCCAGATTGGTCGATCGACGCCAAGCAACCGGTCCAGTGCAAGGCGATCGACCCCAAGAGCGGGTGGCTCACGGATCTCGCCATCAAGACACCCGGCGAGTTCGTTTCGGCGGCCTATGTCGACTTCAAGGGTGACAAGGCAAAGGCCGCCTGGCACTTTGACCGCGAAATGGCCGAGGCGACGGTCGCCTATAACGCCGGGGGCTTCGGCAGGAAAGACCAGTTCATCCGCTGGACCGATCCCGTCTGGGTCGATGCCGGCGTACGGTTCTATTTCACCCAACTCAAATGGGTGGGCGACGGCCAGACCTTCGAGGTACATCCGGTCTATGCCGATGAGTATCCCACCACGCAACCCAGCGGTGGGCCACGCTGGTTTGACGCCGGTAAGCCAGCCGGCCGTTCACGTTCGCCGATTCTGGTGAGGCGGGTGAGCGGCCCCGTCGTTCCCGCCGGTCCCGATACGCTGCGGTTGCAGTATGACAATCTCGCCCCTGCCACCGAAACCGGCCGCGTGACTTTCATGGCCTACAGCCTTGGCGATGCCGAGTATCGCCATACGGAGCAGGTCGGCATGATGCCGCGCGGCTTCGCAGGCCTGAAAGCCGGCCGCGATCAGACCCTCACTTTCCCCAGCATCGGCAACCTGGCATCGGACAGCCCTCCTGTGCAGCTTCAGGCAATCAGCGACGCCGGCCTGCCCGTGGAATGCTACGTCGCCTTCGGCCCCGCCACCATCGAAGCCGGCACGCTCCGAATTACTGAGATCCCGGACCGCGCCGCATTTCCGATGACAGTCAAGGTCGTTGCCTGGCAATATGGCCGAGGCACCGACCCGCTGGTCAAGACAGCCACGCCCCTGGAACCAACGATCTTGTTGGTTGAAAAATCCCCAGGGTAGAGATCGTGGGCCAAGCCGTGGCAAGGACAGTCTGCAGGTGGGTCGTCTGCGGGTGAGTCGTCTTCGTACATTGCGACACTTCCGGCTATACTTTGGCAAACTCAGATGCTGCTGAGCGAAGTCGAGCATTCGGATTCAGGCTGAGGAAGCCAGAGAGTCCGCGATTCGGTCCATTCGCCAAGATGGAGGTGATTTGTCATGCCTGTTTCACGCTCTCGTCTCCAAGTCTCCATACTGATCATCGGAGCTCTGCTATTCGCGCCCTGTCCCGTGGTTCTCTGTGCTGAGCCGGCCACCGCGCACCAGGAACCGACCCTCCGCCGCGCCGCCGAGAGCCTTTTCCCGGTGGGTGTGGGTCTCAACGACCGCATCGCCGACCGCGTAAACGACCATGCCCTGGTGTTGACGCAATTCAGTATCCTGACGCCGGAGAACTGCATGAAGCCTGCGTACACCCAGGCCGCCGAGGGCAAGTGGGACTTTGCTCTTGCTGATGGCTTTGTGGACTTCGCCACGCGGAACAATTTGAAGGTTGTCGGTCATTGCCTGGTCTGGGCCAAGGATGACCGCACGCCCGCATGGTTCTTCCGCGATGGGGACAAGCCGGCCGGCCGCGAGATGCTCCTGCAGCGGATGCGGAGTCACATCGAGGCCGAGGTGACGCGCTATCGAGGACGTATGGCCATGTGGGACGTGGTCAATGAAGCTCTCGATGACGGTGCGGAATATCTGCGCCCGTCGGGCTGGTCCAAGGCATGTGGCGAAGAGTTCATTGCCAAAGCCTTTGAGTATGCCCATGCCGCAGATCCCGCGGCCCTGCTCATCTACAACGACTACAACAATGAATTGCCGGGCAAGCGCGACAAGCAGCTTCGCCTGCTGCGATCGCTGCGTGAGAAGAATGTCCCGGTCCATGCCCTCGGCCTTCAGGGCCATTACGAACTCGATCGGGTTCCATTCAAGGAGATTGAAGACACGCTCATTGCCGCCCGGCAGGCCGGGGTCAAGGTCGTGATCTCCGAACTTGACATCGACGTGATCCCGCGAGGCAAATGGTGGGCCGAAGGAGGCAAGTATCGAGATGAGCTTGGCAAACTCGATCCATACCGCGAAAGCTGTCCGGCCGATATTCTCCAGCGGCAGGCGGCACAGTACGCGCAGCTCTTCCGCATCTTTCGCCGGCACGCGGATATCATCGCCCGCGTCACATTCTGGGATCTGCACGACGGCCAGAGCTGGCTGAATGACTTCCCGTGGAAGCGCACCAATTATCCGTTGCTGTTTGATCGACAGGGAAGACCAAAGCCTGCCTTCTCCGCCGTATTGTCGGCCCTGTCAGGGCCGGCGAAAGAGTGAGGGAAACCGGTTGATTGCTTTGCAGAAATAGCATGAAATATCCAGCTCTACCCTTTCTCGGTGCCCTCGCGTTGCTGCTAACAAATGTGTTCCTCCAGGCACAGGAACCCAAGCCAACCACTGGGAAACCCATCCGTCTTGTGGTGCAGGCCCAACGGCAACAGACCTTGCTGGGCTTTGGCAGCAGTCTCGTCAGTAGCGGCAATCTGCCAGACGGTGTGCGTGCAGAAATGTTTGATCGCGTTTTCGGCCAACTGAAGATGAACGTCCTGAGACTCTGGGTCGAATCGGGAGAGGAGTCTGACGTTGCGGCGATGGAGCGGTCTTTCCTCAGGAGCTACCCGGACCCGCGCCGGCTGCTGGAGGATGCCCGCCGGCACGGGGTCGACACACTGCTGCTGGCGCCTGCT
>JBEKVL010000841.1:0-3081 GCA_049514055.1 Tepidisphaeraceae bacterium
CGCGAAGGATCTGGCTATGAAGTCGAAGGCCGGATGCTTCGCGAGTACGCTCAGCATGACAACTGTTGCGGTGCAAACAGTTTACGACTTGTCCGGATTTCTGGGCACGCTCGCACGTCAAGGCAAGACCTGACGCCCACTGAGATTAGCCGGCGTTCGGCGATCAGCGCTTGCGCTTTTGTGTCTCCAGAACGGTGCGGTCCTCAAGCCTGTCCAGGACTTCCATGAATCGCGGGCGGTTGCGGTGCTTCAGCCGGATGTCCGCCAGAAGGCCGATCCACTCTTGTTCGCGGCCCAATGACTTCAGGATCGGCCGCATCTTCCGCAGATAGGCCGCGACGGTTTCATACGCCGAGTGGCTTGCCTGGGTGAGATGCTCATTCACGCGCTCGGCATAGATCGCCAGCGCTCGTTCTGGATGCGACTTGGCCACCGCTTCCGCAACGCTGTCGCCACGATCGGTCTGGCCGTACAAGAAATGGTTGGCGGATTGCTTCCGATCCGATCGGAATTTGTCATACCAGCGGAGTACGTCATCCGGCCGCTTCTCGTCGATGGCCAGGTCGATCAGCACGTCCATACGCGGCCCGACGCGCGAACGAAGAGGAGCTTTCGGATTATGGAGTTGCAGCACGAAGCCGGGAACGGGCAGCGGCCACTCCGAAACCACATCCGCCTTGTATTCTCCGTTGCGTGATGTGACGATGCGGATCGGGGCAACCCCGGTTTCGAGGAATTGCAGCGCCAGTTGGCGCACGCGGTCCTGACAGCCGGCCTTGTCTGCCGCCGCGAGCAGTGTCTTGAGCGATGTCACATGTGGCTGATCGAAGAATCGCCAGGCCGCGTGTGCCGCGACAACGGCCCATTGCTCGCGGAGCCGGGCCACCTCGCAGAGCGCATCGGCAAGGTGCGAAGCAATGCCGGGGAGCTTTTCGCGCGTCTTGCCAATTCCCTCAGTGGCCCAGCGTTCCGCATCCTCGTAGCATTTTCGTTCGACCAGAATCTTCACCAGGCGTTCGTAGCTGCCGGTGATCCTCGCTTCGGTTTCATAGATCGCCAGCACCTCATCGCCGCGGCCGGCTTTGTCCAGTGCATTGACGAGCCAATTGACAATTTGATCTCGTTTGTAGTTGCGGCTGAAATCATCGCCTGAACCGCCGGGCATCGCCCTGATCCGGCGAGCCAGTTCATCGGCCACCGCCGACCAGTCCTGCGGCAGATACTCCGCGTCCATGACCGGATCCGCGGTGTCCGCGATCAGGTCGTAGTCGTCCTTAAGATATGCGTCGATGGCAAACAGCAACTTCCGCGGCGCCGACAGGCTCGATCCGGCAACGGCTTTGAAGACCAGCGGCAGACACTCGGCAATTGCCGAACTGGTCTCCCCCTCGTCATGCGATTGTTCCACTTGCTGCACGCCACGTTCGATGAGTTCCTGTCCCAGCGTCACCACGGCGTCGCAATGTCCCAGTTCAACCAGCCTCTCCAGACGATGCTTGAGCCGGCTGTAATCAGGCGTATGTCCTTCGTCCGTCCACTCGTTTCCCCAGCCCGTTTCGGCTGTCACCCGCCGCAGTTCCTGCCGCGCCTGTTTCAACAGACGATCCACATCGCCCTCGCCGAGCGCGATCCGCTCCTGGAATTCCTCGCGCAACTCAGGGAACCGCTCCGTCAGCGACCATACGAATTCGGCCAGTTCCTCCCGGCTCTTGGCCTCGATGTGCTGCCGTATCTTCTGGTCCCAGTCCGTTCGTGCTCGATGCGGCTTGGCCGGCTTTGCCGCCTCGGACTCGTCCTCATCATCTTCGATCTCGTCCTCGGCATCCGACTCCGATTCCAAATCCTCGCCGGACAGCCTTCCCCATCGCGGGTCTTCCGCATCGGCGACGGCCACTTCTTTCTCATGCGCCAACAGGTCCAGATACGCGGCCACGACCGCCACCGCATGTTTGCAGCCATTGTATCCGACCGGACAAGTGCATTTCGATTCGATGCGCTCCCTCCCGGTCTTGCCCGCGTTCAACCACACCGATGTGGTGTACCGCTCGCCTCCCGCAACCGTGGCCAGGAGGCGGCCGCTGTCCGACATCGCCAGATCTGTCACACGTCCCTGCTTCTGGTACGCTCGCCCGCGCGACACCGAGCGACTGCCCGCCCACTGGTCCAGAATGTCCCACGTCAGAGAGGCCCACCCGTTACCGGGCGTCTGTTTATGTCCTTTTGGCGTCTGTCTGTCACCTGATGCACTGGCCATCCAAACTCCTTGTTCGCGTAGACACCGACAGAGTGTATCTGATCCACACGTTCATGCGAACATCGGAAGAAACTCGGAAATGATGCTCGTGTGGCATTCTCTCCGAGCGTGAAAGACCGAGATCCGGCGCAGCGGAACCATGGAACTCCTCAACGGGCTGCCTTCTGCATGTCGCGATCGAAGGCGACGTCGTCGAAGGGAACCACGATGACATTGCTGCCATGGGTGTCGTTGCCCCGTTCCTCGTTCTTGGGAACGTCGAGCACCGTGAACGTGAAATGAGTGACGTGCCCGTCTTCCAAGAGTACGCCGGGGCGCTAATTGCACATGCGATCACCGCACACAGAATGATCAGGTATTTCATCGTCCCCTTTCAGTCATGCCGATAAACGGTGATCTTCAAAATCATCGGCCGATCGACGCCCAGGAACTTGTTGGCCAGAAACGGCGGAATATGCGGCTGATAGTTCGCGCCGGACTCATCGCCGTTGAGCCGAAGCTCATGGACCCATTTACCCGCGGCATCAAAATGTCCCAACTCAATCTTACTGATCTGCGTTGACCTTGGCCCGAGCGTCGTCGCATCGAAACGCACGCCGAAACCGTAGCCGGCCATCAGAAATTCCTCGTCACCGGTTTGGATGATGAGGCCGCCCACAGGCGGATGCCGCTCGGGCAGGCGCTCGAGATAGCTCACGCTGGCCTGATAGGTGCCGATCGGTTGAGGCATCAACTTGGCCTCCCCATCCTGCTTGTACACCGCGATCATCCGGCCAGTCCCCTGGGCGGCCGTGATCGCGGGCATGAGCTGCCTGAGAACGCCAAAG
>JBEKVL010000842.1:0-3076 GCA_049514055.1 Tepidisphaeraceae bacterium
TCTGCAAGTGCGACGCGCGGGCGGCCGCGAATGGGTCGCGCGACAGATCGTGTTCCAGCCGCAGCAGCCGTTCCATTTCCCGCGGATCCTCCAGCAACTCCTTGTTCTTCCGCACCGGCAGGATCGTCTTGCCCACCAGCGAGATCACCTCAAACCCCGCCTGCTCGAACATGATCCGCAATGTCGTCGGGGTGAACGTATGCAGCTCAAACTGCTCCTTCGCCTCGTCCGTCAGCCAGTGCGTCCGCGAAGTGCGCACAAACTGCTCCAACTCGTCGAGCATCTTCCGCTCGAGAAAATGGTCGAGCGCGGCCAGCTTGTTGTCGGCCGTGGCGATCACCACGCCGCCGGGCGCGCACACGCGGAACATCTCCCGCGCCGCCTGCGGCGGGTCGGTGCAGATCGAGAGCGGGTCGCCCATCGCCAGCGTCAGCGCGAACCGGTCGGCCGGCAGATCGCGCATATCGACAATGTCACCCACGAGCAGCTCCGCCTTCTTCGCCCGCGGACCCATCGACTCGAGCTTCAGCCGCGTCTGGTCGATCATGGCCGGCGAATGGTCGAGAAACGTGGTGGCAAACCCCGACTTGAGCACGCGCAGCCCCCACTTGCCCGTGCCGCAGCCCAGGTCCAGGCACTGCGCCGACAGATCCCGCGGCAGATGGGGCTTGATGGCCCGCCAGGTGATTTCGTCGTGGTACTCCCAGTACAGGTCGTCGTACATCTGGTCGTAGCGCCGCGCCACGCGGTCGTGGTATCGTTTGGACGGATTGGCGTGAGAGTGTTTCATCGATGTTCCTGTTTGCGACCACGTTCGTAGTACCGCCTTCAGGCGGCTCTTCAGACCGCTGAAGGCAGTACTACGAACGAGCGTCAAGCCGGTCCAGTTCCGCCTGGGCCATGGCCATCTTGGCGTGTCCCTTGAGCTTCGGCAACGCCGTGACAAGCAGCTCCCTGGCGCGGGCATCGTCCTTCAGATAGCGAGAGCAGATCACGCCCAGCATGAGCTGCACCTCCTCGATCTGGTCGAACGCCGGATAGTGCCGCAGGAACTGCTCGTAGGATCGGGCCGCCTCCGGATACCGCTGCTGGCTGGCCAGTTCGGCCGCCACGTCGAGTTGCGCCTGCCGCGAAAGGAACTGTTCCGGATCGGCGTGGAGCAAATCGAGGTAGAGGTCCGCGGCCAGCGCGGGATTGCCCTGCCGCAATGCCTCGGTGGCCTGCACGCGCATCGAGGAGAGCAGCAGCGTGCGGGCGTCGCCCGCCTCATCGTGCCGCTCGGGAACCCGGCCGCGCCAGCGGTCGAACAACCCGGGCAGACCCGCCGGCTCCCGCGGCGCCAGTTTCATCGCGATCAAAGCCAGCAGGGACAGGATGCCGAAGAGTATCCCCGCGACGTGCGCCTCGTAGGCAACCGGCTCGCTTCCCGCACGCGTTGCGATCGCCATGACCATGTTGTACAGCAGGAAGATCGTGACGAAGTAAAAGCTGGACACTTCGAGGGTGCCGATTAGCACGAACACCGTAAGCCGCGCCTTGGGGCAGAGCACGACGTAGCCGCCCATCACCGCGCCGACCGCGCCGCTGGCACCGGCCATGGCCTCGCCGCCGGCAGCGACAAAACCGACGGCCGACGCCGCAGCTCCACCAAGGTAGAAGCCCAGGTATCCGAGGTTCCCCAGCCGCCGGTTCAGATTCGGGCCGAAGACCATCAACGCGACCATGTTGAAGATCAGGTGCCACCACCCCACGTGCAGGAAGGCGTAGGAAAGAAACATCCAGAGCTGCAGCGAGTTGGCGGTGAGCTGAAAGCGCGGCATCACCGCCGGATTCACCCGCTGCCAGAGAAACACCGCCACGTTCGCCAGCACCAGCAGCCGGTTCATCCAGGGCGTGCGCGCGTCGGAATTGTCGACAATTGCAGGCTGCATGGGCGGTTCTATGCCACCGTTCCCGTCGCCGGCGGCTCGCGGCGCAGCCGCAGCAGATGCACGCGCCGCCCGCCCTTGGAGTACCGCACATCGTCCATGTAGGCCTCCATCAGCAGCAGGCCCCGCCCGTGCAGGCGCTCGATGTTCTCCTCGGCCAGCGGATCCGGCACGCAGGCGCGGTCAAAACCGCAGCCTTCGTCCTCGACACTGATTTCCACGCGGTCGTCGCTCACCAGGGCCTCCACGGTGACGTTCTTCTTCCTGTCGAACTTGTTGCCGTGCTTGATGGCGTTGATGACGGCCTCTTCCAGGGCCAGTTGGATCGCGAAAACGGAATCCGCGTCGTACCCGTGCTGCTGCACGGCCGAAATGACCTTCTTCTGCGCCCTGCGCGCTTCCGCAAAGTCGGAGGGGAAAATGAACTTGAGTGTTTCCAGCATCCGCGTGACTTCTACCGGGTTCGCACCGGCCGGCCAGGCCGCCCCGACCCCGCCATGGCCGCTCCGGCGTCGCCCTCACGGTTCACTCGAACGATTTCAGGGCCTCTTCCCGCTTGTCGCATATCTTGAAGAGCCGGTTGAGCTTGGTAATGATGAAGACCTCCATGATCTGCGGCCGGATCTTGCACAACCTGAGCTGCCCGTTCTTCTCCTTGATCTTGTTGTTGATGTTGATCAACATCCCCAGCGCCGCCGACGACAGGTGATCCACGCTGGTGAAATCCAGCAGAACCTTGGGCCGCTCGGCCGTCTCGACCAGGCCGCCCAGCGTGTTGCCGATCTCGTTGATGTTCATCTCGTCAAGAATCTTGCTCTCCCTGAACTCGACCACCGAAATGTCTTTGTGCTGCGAGATGGCAAGACGCGGAGTTGTTTCAGACATGGGCGACTTTCCCGGCCAATGGACCGTTTCTCAGGACTTCCGAACCTCCACGGCCGGGCTGCTCACAACGCCCAACCGCCCCGGCAAATGGCCGAAAGTACATGGATGCGGGGGGCGTGTCAATTCTTGGATGATTTGAGTTGTTGTGCCGGAATAGAATTGTCACCCCATAGCCGAAATAGAAGTGTCACCCCCAAGGATCGGTTAGATCACTTTGATGGGAGAACTTCGAATGTCGGCCAAAGAGAGAATTTGTTTGGAAT
>JBEKVL010000843.1:0-3074 GCA_049514055.1 Tepidisphaeraceae bacterium
CACGCACCACGCCGCCTGGAAGATCGTCCCCTGCGGCGTCGAGCCGATCAGGTGCCGCAGTTCGTACACTTCCGTCACCTGCTGAAACACCCGCTCGATGGTCCAACGCTCGTCATAGGCCCTGAGCAGGTCCACGGCCGGATACGCCTGCTCATCCACCAGATCGGTCTCGATGATCAGGTCGTCCAGTCCGGGGCGTTGCAGCACGATCCGCCGGCCATACAGCCGCCGGCCCGCGCCGATCCAGCCCCATTCCTCGGTGTAACGCCGTCCGCGCTCGTCCACGCCCTTGCCGGCCCGCCGGGAGGAGTCGACCTCGAAGCCGATGTTGTTTTGCAAGCGGATCGGAAAATGGTTGCCGCCACGGCACAAGTCCAGCGGCACCCGCACCCCGCCGAACTGCCGATCCGCGATGAACAGCATCGGGCGGTCATCCTGGCGATGCAGTTGCGCCAGCAGCCCCGGCACCAGCGGCACGTCATTGCAGCACGAGTCGGGCGTGGCCTGCATGGCCAGGACCAGTTCCCCCCGCATGGACAGGGCCGCCAGAAACTTGCCGCTGGTCACCTTGCCACGGAAAGGACGGGTGACCTTGAGCCGGTGGGTGACATGCTTGATGGTCTTGCCGTCGATGACGACCGCGTCGAACTCGGCCAGTGAGGCCGGCAGGGCCGCTTCCCGGGCCGTTTCCGGCAGCAGTTCGCCCAGCGTCGTGGACGTCATGCGGACCAGGGCCATGGAGAGGTTGATATTCATCCGGCCGAGTTTCTGGTAGACGGAGCAGTTCTTGGCCGACAGCCGGCCGGACTCCCTGGCCTTCTCGATGGCCTGCTTGGCGCTGGGGCGGATGAACAGGGCGTCGTGGATCAGCCAGACCATGGTTGCGAAGGAGATTTCCCGTTCGTAGCCGTGGCCGCGGTACAGGTCATAAATCTCGGCCAGAAGGTCATCGCTGAGAACATGGGACAGCACACGATACGTGGCCTCGGCCAGCGGCAGCCGGACCGCCACCTCGGTTTGAAAGCCATCCATGGCCTTTGCTCCTGTAAGAAACCGGAATCAAGAATCCGATCTCTATATCGGCCTACGGCGTGTTCAAACCATCAGCCGCAGGCCGGCGAGGCGTGGAGCGCGGAGCGGGCGGCAAGCCGACCACCGCCGCGTCAGCGCGGGGCCGCCTCACTTGTAGGAAAGGCTGGATGTACATCCATACAGCGGAGGGGTCATGGACCCGCCCTACGCTACTTCGAGTTCGCCGGTGCGGCCGTAAGTCAGAATCGTTCGCCACGGCTCGGACAGCAGGCCCGCGACCTCGCCGCGCGCGTGCCAGACGCCGTTACGAACCGATGCGACGTCGCGCCTTGCAAGGAATAACGCTTGGAGTTTGCACGCCGGGTCAGAATGGATCGTGGCGACCATCACGAGTTCGCCTGTCGTAAACGATTGCGGCTGGGGCGCCGGGTGCGTCTGGAGCGATTCGACGACCGTCTGACTTGCCGTGCATGCATCCATGATCACGAAGCTGACTTGAATGCGACGACCTTCCTCGTCGTACGGCGCGAACACAATGCTCGCGGCCAGCGAAGTTGTGCCGCGATGCGATGTTCGGGTCCAGCAGATGTGCGAACCCGAGGCAGTTATCGCCAGCGCAACAATGGGCTCGGTTGATTCGAACTGGCCGCGCCACTCGCGATAGCCTGCGGTCGGATGGACCACAGGCCCGCCGGTAAGTCGAACCTGCAATCGAGTGGCCGTTGGGATGACGAGGGGCGGAAGCGGCATATCCCCCACGTTCCGCGCTACCGGCAACTCAGACGCTGGTTTTCTTCTCGGCATATGATTCTCGCGATCTGATTCAGCAGACCATCGACCACCGCAATAACCATCATGTCGGCGATCCACCGAGATTTCTCGACGAACCGTACTCTAACCGACCTCGGCCATGACCCGCATCGCCGCCTCGACGTTTTTCTCGGCGTACACCTGAGTCACCGAAAGCGTCTTGTGCCCAAGGATGACCTGGGCCGGCTCCAGGCCGAAATCTCTCCGCAAGTTCGTCGCCGCGCTGTGCCGGAGCTGGTGCGGATGCCAACTGTGGGCCTTCCGCCAGGCTTTGATCTCAGCCTTCTCCGCCGGCGTCAACCGGGCTCGCCACGCCTTCTGGCTTTCCAGCTTGCCATTCTCCAGCCTACGCCTCTCGAAACGCTCGGGAGGCGGGTAAAGCCGCTCGCAGGCGTATTTGATTGCCCGGCCATAGCTGCCGACGCCGTATCGTCCTCGTGGTTTCTTCCGGGGCTCTGCCTTGACGTTGGTCCCGGGCGAATTGCCACAGCTCAGTGACGCCTTCCGTTCCTGGTGCAGCTTCTCCCGCCGCTCCCTCTCCGCGTCGACAGGGGAAAACAGAAAGGCATTGACATCGGGTTTGAGGAATTGTTTGAGTATTTCCTGAGCCCGCGGGCCGAAGGAGACAACGCGGTCGTGGCCGAGATGCTGCGTCTTGTGTCGCGGCGGCCGCTAGATCCACAGCGTGCCGCTCATGTCGATGTCGACGCCGCGGAGGATGACCACCTCGCCGGAGCGGATCCCTGCCAACTGTTGGAGCCGGATCATGGCCGCCACCTGCCGTGAGACCAGCGGCAGCACCTCGGCGACCCGCTCGTCCCGCACCGGCTTGACGGGCACGGATTCGCGGGCATCGGAGCGGCCGGCCTTGAGCCCGGAAACCGCCTGAAGTCCGTGAAACACCTCGGGCGGCACCAGTTCGTTCTCGGTCCCCCACTTGAAGACCCGTTTGATCCGGCCAATCCGGTGGTTGATATTCGTGCGGCAGAGGTTGGCGTCAATCATCGCCTGCCGTACGGCCTTAAGCGCCAGGGGGCCGAACTCAGCGGCTTGAGTGTGGCCGTACAAGCGGCGTAGAGGCATGAGTGCCTCGCGATAACAGGAAAGCTCGCTGGTGGTCTCACTGTCCTGGTTGCGGTAGTAGTTCTCGGCGTGGGTCCAGAACGCGGCGACCAACTCGGTGATCGTCAGACCCTCAGCCTGGCCTTCGTGGGGTTTCCGCCCGCTGACCA
>JBEKVL010000844.1:0-3071 GCA_049514055.1 Tepidisphaeraceae bacterium
GGCCGTGGCGACCTTGGTCTGTCCGGCCTTGGCGAGGTTCTCGGCGCAGATCACCGAGGCTTCCAGCACGGCCGGGGCGCTGCCGGCCGCTTCGAGGGCCTTGGCGGCGGGCTCGGTGCCGATCTTACCCAGCGAATAAGCGGCCGCGCCGGCCACGGCGGCATCCGCGTTCTTCAGCAGCCCGGCCAGCACCTCGACGGCCTGGGCATCGCGGCGAACGCCGATGGAGTTGATCACGCCGATCAGCGGCTTGCCTGTACACTTGCCCAGCGCATCGCGCAAGGCCGCGTCCACCGACGCATCGGGAATCGGCTCCAGCGCATAGCGGGCCATGTGCGAGAGCTTCTCATCCGGCAGCATCGTCGCCAGCACCGGCACGGCCCGTTTGTCGCCGAAGGTGGCCAGTTCCCGACAGGCATCGAACTTCGCCTTGATCTCCGCCTTGGGATCCTTGAGCGTCGCCAGCAGAGGTTCGGTCTTGTCCTGGGCGAAGCCTGACAGGGTCAGGCAAAGGAATAAGGAAAAAGGAATAAGGAATAAGGGGATTTGGGATTTGAGATTTGCAATTCGGTATTTCATGTGTGTTCCTTCCTTTGTTCTCATATCTGATACGGTTCTCTGGCCGCGCGCGAACGCAGGCGGTTGGCTTCGGCATCGTCTATGAACTCTTCCTTCACTGGATCCCACTTCAGCGGGCGGCCGAGCCAGATGGAGATATTCGCCGCATGGCAGGTGGTCATGGTGCGATGCGCCGTCTCCGCGTTGGACACCGTGGTGCGGCGGGTGCGCACACAGTTCAGCAAATCGCGCATGTGGTTCGTCGGCCGCTGCGTGCGGGCAGTATAGTCGTTGACCAGCTTCTTGAAGTCGGCCAGCAGTGCCTTGTTCGACAGGTCCGGCGCCGCGTAGCCATCGGCACAGGAAACCCATCCCTCCGTGCCCTCGTACTTCACACCGCAGGACCCGTGCCAGCCCTTGAGCGCGAAGACGCACTTGATGCCGTTGGCGAAAGTCGCCACCAGGCCGTCGCCATCCTGTTTCGGCGCCGAACTGTATTCGATCGCCGAGGTGTCGTCGGCGTCGATGCCCATCTGGCATTGCGACACCGTGTGGCTGCCCCATTCGCCGACGCTGCCGGTGTGCATGTCGTATTGCCCGTGCCAGCCGCCGCGCGTGTATCGTTTGTTATACGGCCGCCACGGGATCGGTCCCAGCCACAAATCCCAATCCAGCTCTTCCTTGTCCGGTTCGGGTTCGGCCGGCAGCCAGTCGTGCGTCAGACTGCCTCCGTACATGTGGGCATATACCGTGTGTATCTTGCCCAGTCGGCCGGTGCGGGCCAGTTCGTTGCAGAAGATGAAGTTGGCTTCGGAGCGCCGCTGCGTGCCGCTCTGATAGACCCGCCCCAGGCGGTGGGCCGTGTCGGCCAGCACCCGACCGTCAGCGATAGTCATGCACGCGGGCTTCTCGGAGTAGACGTCTTTCCCCGCCCGCATGGCCGCCACACCCATGGCCGCGTGCCAGCGTTCGGACGTCGCGATGATCACTGCATCGACGTCCGTGCGTTTGGCGAAAAACTCGCGGTAGTCGCGAAACTGGGCACAATCGCTGGTGCCGTATTTCTTGTCGATGATCGCCTTGACCGCATCGCGGCGGTCTTTACGCGCATCGCAGATCGCGACGAACTGCACATCGGCTTCCTCCATGGCCCAGTGCAGGTCGCTGCTGCCGCGATTGCCGATACCCACGCCGGCCATGATGATCCGTTCGGACGGCGCCACCGTCCCGTTCTTACCCAGCGCCGAACCGGGGACTACCAGCGGCGCGGCCAGCGCGGCGGCCGCCGTCCCGATGACCTGCCGCCGTGACGGGCCGGAGGGAGATCTTGATGGTTGATGTCTCATAGGCTTTGAAGGACAAGCAAGCCCTGAAGGGCGTTGGGGACAGGATTCGCACCGACTGCCAGGCCGATCCGGGCGGCGTGCAATAGTGAATACCGCCCGAGAGGCTTTGTGTTTCGACCAGTTCCGGAGCAGGGTCTCGGCTGTCAACGTAAAGCACGCCGGTTTCCTTGCCGATGAGACGAACAGGCGCACATTCGCGTGCGACGGATTGCGTGTTTCATCGGAAGGAGCCGCCATGTCGACCGCCACCGTTCAGGGTTCGCAGGAGCGATTGGCCGAGTTGCTCGGCAGTCTTCATACGATTGCCACCTTGCCGGAGATCACCCTGCGTATCACCGAATGCATCAACGATCCCGCCAGCACGGTGGCGGACCTGCACCGAGTCCTGGGCGGGGATCCCGCTCTCGTCAGCCGTCTGCTCAGACTGGTCAACAGCGCCTTCTATGCCCGCGCGACCGAGATCGACTCGATCCAGCGGGCCATCGTCCTGCTTGGTTTCGACGCCGTCCATCACCTGGCCCTGGCCGCCACCATGGGCCAACTCTTCCGCGGCGCTCACATTTGCGAGGGCTACACCGGCCGCGATCTCTGGACCCACTGCATCGCTGTGGCCGCAGTCTCCCGCGAATTGGCCCACCGCACGCGTTGCAGCGCCCCGGAAGAAGTCTTCCTTGCCGGTCTGCTCCACGACCTTGGACTGCTCGTGTCACTGCAGGTCTGTCGCGGGCAACTGCGCCGGGTCTGCGAGCAGGTTCGCGCCGGCAATACGACCTTCTCCACGGCCGAGTTGGAGATCATCGGCGTGGGCCATGAACAACTCGGCTCGGC
This sequence comes from Tepidisphaeraceae bacterium, assembly GCA_049514055.1. Lineage (GTDB taxonomy): Bacteria > Planctomycetota > Phycisphaerae > Tepidisphaerales > Tepidisphaeraceae > JANYKD01. Next base: position 2,733 of record JBEKVL010000844.1, read on the forward strand.
CCTTGCCAGACACTGGAAGTTCCCCGAGTCGGTGTGCGTGGTGGCCGCCCACCACCACGACCCCTCCACCACCGCCCCCCGATGGCAGACGATCGCGGGCATCGTCCATGTCGCGGACGCGATCTGTTGCTGCCGGTCGATCGGGTTTGACCTGACCGCCCGCCTCGACACGCTCGATCCTGCCTGCATGCAGATCGTCTCGCCGCAACTTCTCGAAGAAGCCACGGCCCTCGCCCCCGAGTGGGCCAAACCAGCAATCGAGATTCTGTCGTGAGAAGCTGCCCGACGGAAGCCTCATCGCCATGGCTTCCCCGCGGCAACCTTGGCATAATGCCTCCC
>JBEKVL010000845.1:0-3070 GCA_049514055.1 Tepidisphaeraceae bacterium
GACTGCCAGTGGTCCAGCAAGGTCTGGAAGTCGGTGAAATCGGTGTAGGTGTCCAGGTTCGCGTCACCGTAGCTGGTGTGGAAGTAATGATTCAACTCGTACGTCACGTCGCCCTGATCGACTACCCCGCTGCCGCCGTCGACCTTCCACTGGGAACTGGCGGAGGCGCCGAAGTTTTTGTAAATCGCGTCGATGTCCAGCGAGGTCACGAAGCCGTCGCCGTTGGTGTCGCCCGACACCAACGCCGACGCGACACCCAGGTTCACATCGGAATGGCCGGAGTCGGAGACGATGCTGATGGTGTAGTTGTAGCCGGTGGGCAGCGTGCCCTTATGCAGGGTGCCTGCGCCCAAGAGCGTGCCGCTGTAGGTCATGAGCGTGTAGGTGCCCACACCGAAGCCCGTAAGGTTGTGCACGTTGAGCGTGCCGTCCAGCGACAGGTCGCCGGTGATGGCGATGAGGTCATTGATGTTGCTTCCGACCGTGCCGGGTGCGTCCAGGTTGAAGTTCAGCGTCGTATTGTGATCCAGCGTTACCTTGCCTACGACCGTCAGCGTGCTGGCGTGGGTGCTGTCGTTATGCGGGGCGACAGTGGTGCCGGATCCGGTGGTGAAGCTGCCGTGGATCGTGTGGTTGCCCTGGATGGTTCCGCCGGTGCCCACGGTCACGTTGCCCGTGATGTGTCGCTGGTTCCGGAGAAGACCGGGGTGGACCCGTCGCCATTGTAATCCTCGACATCGACGTTGCCGACGATCGTATGGACGCCGGTGAACGAGTGGCCCCAGAGATAAATGTCGCCGTTGATTGTGGCGTTGCCGGAGACATCGCCGCCTTCGTTGCTGTCGCGGTTGACATAGAAACCCTGAGCATTCCCTCTGGCGGTGCCTGTGCGAAGGTTGATCGTCCCGCTGCTGCTGAACGTGCCGCCCTCAAGAAAGACTGATATGGTGTTTATCGTGTGGGTGCCGCTAAAAGTCCCGCCGCTGATGGTAATGCCGTTGTTTGTGCCGTCGTTGATGGTGCTGCTGCCGGAGTAGCTGCCGCTGTCCATGGAGAAACTGCCGTTCACCGTCGCGCCGCTGAAGTTGACGGCGCCGCCGGAGACGGTGAGGTTCCGGTTGATCGCGCCGCTGCCGTTCAACGTGCCGTTGGTGTTGACCGTGAGGTCTCCGGCGGTGCTGATCGGGCTGCCCACCGACCCGTTGACGGTTAGCGTGCCGCCGCTGACCTCGACTGTTCCGGCCAGGAACGTCTCGCCCCAGAGCGTCAGCGTCCCGCCGCCGGTCTTGGTCAAGCTGCCGACGCCGGAAACGTTGTTCTGGCTGTTATCGGCGATGGTGCCGTAGAAGTCCGTCGAGAGGCCGTTGCCCCCGACGGTCAGGGCGACGTTGCCATAGTAACCATTCTTATCCGCACCCCCCAACTGGACCCTGCCGATGCCTTCCACCGATCCGAAGGTCTGGCTGGCGCACCAGATCTGAACTCCCGATCCTAAGTCGTCGGCGTTATTATCGAGGATGACCCGATCCAAGGTGGCGATGTTGCCGGTGCCCAGGAGGCGGAGCACACTGCCGGAGGCGGCGCCGCTGCCGATGACGATCGGGCCGGAGCCTAGCACCACGCCGCTGTTCACGGCAAGGATGGTGCCCATGACCCACGTTCCGCCGCTCCAGTTGTTCGCGGACGTGCCGGTGCCGGTGTTGGAGAAAGTTATCGCTCTGCCGCTATTACCGGAGACGTACAACGTGCCTCCGCCGGTGATCTGGCCGCTGACCGTAAACGAACTGGACGTGTCAGTAAGCTCCCCGCCCAGCGGACCCAGCGTGATGGTATTGGCGATGGTGATGCCCGACGAGGCGCCCAGGCCGCCCTGCAGCAGCGAGAGGTTGTTGTAACCGGCGGGGTCGAGGCCGGGGTTGTTATTGAGGTAGATCGGCGAGGTCGAGGGAGTGCCAAGGGAGTCGGCTTTGCCGATAATCACCAACGCGTTGTCGATGGCGATCTGCCCGCTCAGGCCGGTGTTGGAGTTGGGGATGTACAGGTACGTGTTGTCGTTGCCGGTGCTGCGGACCCCGGAAGGGGCGGAAATGGTCAGGCCGCCATTCCCCGTAAGCGCGCCGGTCAACCTGTTAATCCTGGAGTTGCCGCCGATGTAGATGACGCCCTCGGCGCTGCCGAAGGCGATATTGGCGGAGTGGGTGATGTCGGTTGACACGGCCGTATCCAGGATCAGGCCGCCCGATCCGATGGTCAGCACGTCGGTCGACAACGTGCTGGTCAGGGCGCCGGCGGTGCGAACCGCGTAGGCCGACACAGGGCCGCTGACGGCCGCCCCGGACGCCAAGTTGACGACATCCGTCGCGCCGCCCGAGAGGTCAGTCTGGGTAAAGTTCGCCGGAGTGAAACCACTGGCGACATAGGTCAGGAAGAAGGAGCCGCCGCCGACTGTGAAGAAAGCCGGGTTGCCTGCGACGGTGGATCCCACCATCCACGGGGCGACCATGCCGTTGCCGCCTGCGCCTGTATTGGTGGCCGTGACGTCCACGGCATGGTTGGCGTTGCTGGTGACACTCACGGTATTCCACCCGGCCCACGAGGCGCCCACGGCGGCTTCGTCCTTGATCGACAGCGTGCCGTGGTCAGGCCTCTGGATGCTGTTGAACTTCATGGCTGCGTACCAGAGCCATATCCCGGCCGGGCCGCGGATCGTCAGGTCGCCCTTGGTGTACGAAGCGCCAAAGTCGCCGACCCATTTCAGTTCCAGGTCGCCGCCATAAAGGTTGACCGCGCCGCTGGTGTTGGCGCCGAACGGGCTCCCATCAGGGGCAGTCTGCGTGATGGCGCTGAAGACCGCGTTGTCGCGGACGGTGAGACTGCCGGTAAAGGAGTTCGCGTCATTCGTCTTGACGGTCTGTAATCCGCCGTTTAGCCCCGCAGTGACGTCGACCGAGCAGGCGCCGCCCACGTCGGCCAGGGCGCCCACGTGGCTGGTGGTCCCGTTGTAATCCAGGGTCAGATTGCCGGCCCCGGAGTAGTTATAGGAGTTCATCACGAAGCGATAGACCTTGTC
>JBEKVL010000846.1:0-3059 GCA_049514055.1 Tepidisphaeraceae bacterium
TAGTCCCCTCTCTCCAATTTCCAATTTGGAATTCGCAATTCCAAATTCGCAATTCCAACTTGACTTCCCATCCCCCTCGGCGATAGCTTCGCCCCGGCGTGCGACGCTTTGCACCTCCAACAAACAGTCCGCATGGCTAGCGAGGATGCGGATCTTGGAAGCAGGTGCGCACACACGAAATACGATCCATCCTCGAGGAGGACAGCACATGCCGCAACTGAAGCATCTGGATCGCAAGGAGATCTTCCGTCAAGCCGAAGCGATCCACGAGGGGTACGTGGCGGGGCTGAACTGCGCCGAGCGCGTATTCCTCACGGTGCACGCGTTCGTCGAAACCGACATCCCGCCCGAAGCGGTCGCGCTGTTGTCGGGTCTGGGCGGCGGGGTGGGGGGGACCCGCGAAGGAGTCTGTGGTGCGGTCTCCGGTGGCGTGGCGGCCATCGGCTTGCTGTATGGACGACCCAACCCGCCCGCCGGAGACAAGGAGCTCGCCTACGAGGTATGCCGTAACTTCGTCTGTCAGTTCCGAACCACTTTCGGCGTCACCGTGTGTGGCGAGCTCATCCGAGACCTGCTTCGCGAGGGAACGGCAGAGGCCGAAAAGCGCCGGAAGGCCCGCTGCTATCAATATACGCTAACGGCCGTCCAATTGTGCATCGATACCCTGATCCGCTTCGAGCGGGCCCCCTCGCCCGCTACCCTTCTCAAGTAATCCCGAACGCTGCAGCGATGAATGGTTCGACTCAACGAGGAAGCACCGTCTGCAAGACCCACAGCGTCATCATGCCAACGGCGATGACCAGCAGCGCGTTCTTGGTGCGCCAGGCGATGAGGGCCGCCAATGCCCCGGCCAGCAGCCTCGGATTCCCCGGAGAGAGAGCGGGCGTGCCGCCGGGCAGCAAGAGCTCGGGGAAGATGAGGGCCGAGAGGACCGCCGGCGGCACGAAGCGCAGCGCCCGCCGCATCAGCGGCCGGCCCTCTACACACCCCAGGAGCAGCATCGGGGCCAGACGAATCGCGTAGGTGACACCCCCCTGCCAAGGATGATCAATCCGAGGGCCACCGGGGTTTTGCTCATCGCCGGCGCCTCGCTGCCGTGTGCTGCGTTTCAACCGCCAGCCCCACGAGAATCCCGCCGATCGCCGCGGCAACCAGCCCGAGCCTGTATGGCCAGCCGGCGGCGAGAACGGCGACCACCCCGGCCGAAAGTGCCGCCGCCATGCTCGGCCGATCGGTGAGCGCCGGCACGACAAGCGCGATGAAGGTCAGCGCCACCGTGAAGTCGAGCGCCCAGCCGGGCGGGATCTGCGTCCCGAGGGCGATACCCACCGCCGTGCTGGCCAGCCAGGCGCTCCACTGCGCCAGCCCCGCGCCCAGGAAGTACCACTGGATATATGACGAACGAGAGGTCGAGGCGGTGTCCTGTGTGCAGCGGGTGATGGCGACGGCGTATACCTCGTCGGTGAGCAGATACGCCAGCAGCCACTTCCACCGCTGGTTGAGATGTTTGAGATACAGGGCGGTCGAAGCGCTATAGGGCATGTGGCGCAGGTTGACGATGAAGGTTGTAAAGACGATCACAATCCCGGGCGCCCCCGCCCCGATCAGTTGTACGCCCACGAACTGTGCCGAGCCGGCAAACACAACGAAGGACATGGCGAAGGCCAAAGCGGCAGGCAGTCCGGCGCTCAGCGCCAGCACCCCGTAAATCATCCCGAAGGGACTCACGCCGAGCAGGATCGGTAGTTCGGCCTGGACACCGGCGATGAATTCCAGACGACGTGACCACACCAGAAGCCCTCCGACTCACTCTCCCATCGCCACGGCGGCGGCGCCCAAGATGCCGACGTCTGGACCCAGCGCGGCGGGCAGAACCAGGACCGACTCTACCGGCATCAGCTTGACTCGGCGGCGCACCTCGACCCTGAGCGGCTCGAACAGGAAGTCTCCCGCCCTCGTCACGCCGCCGCCCAGGACGATTCGCTCGGGGGCCAGGACAGTGATGACGGAGGCGACTCCGATCCCGAGGTACTTCACGGCCGCCTCCCATACCTCGCGGGCAACCGCATCCCCTTCCTGCGCCAGACGCACCACATCCGCCGAGGTCACCACCGGAACCTCGCGCAGGCGAGTCAGGCGGCCCGCGGCGACGGCTTCTCTGGCCCGACGCGCGATCGACGGCCCCGACGCCATCGCCTCCAGACAGCCGCGATTCCCGCAGCCGCACACGGGGCCGTCCGGGCACACCGTCATGTGGCCTGCCTCTCCGGCCGCATCCTTCAGGCCATGCCACACCTTCCCATCCAGAATGATTCCGCCGCCGATGCCCGTGCTGACCGTGAAGTAGACGAGACTCCGGACCCCCCGGCCCGCCCCGTAGCGGAACTCCCCGAGCGCGGCGGCGTTGGCGTCGTTTTCCAGGACTGCTGGCAGGCCGAGCGCCGACTCGATGTGCCTCACCAGTGATACATCGCTCCACCCCGGGAGATTGGGGGGATCGAACACCTTGCCGGCCTTGAGATCCACAGGCCCGGCGCAACCGATGCCGATCCGCTGAACCGGCTCTTTCTGCGCAGCGGCCCGTGCCAGGAGCTCGCGCCCCAGTCCCACAATCCGTTCCAGGACTGGCTCCAGCCCCTCGTACGCCAGCGTCGGCACCTCACCCCGTTCCAGCATTCTTCCGTCAGCATCCACGACGCCAGCCGCCAGCTTCGTCCCGCCGATGTCAATGCCGAGCACGCTCATGTCTACTCCCCGCTCTGCTGCAACAGCTTGGCGACGAGTCCGGTCCAGCCCGTTTGGTGGCTGGCGCCCAGCCCGACGCCGGTATCCCCGTGGAAGTACTCGTAGAAGAGGATCAAATCCCGCCAGTGCGGGTCGGCCTGAAATTTCTCCGCCCCCCCGTGGACCGGCCGCCGGCCGCTCGTATCCCGCAGGAAGATCCGGGCCAGGCCATGCGAGAGCAGGGCGGCCACGTCCCAGAGAGGAATCTGTCGCCCGCTGCCGGTCGGGCACTCGACCCGGAAGTCTTTTCCGTAGAAGTGGTCGAACTTCTGAAG